>NZ_CP045504.1:1757500-1997500 GCF_013376455.1 Desulfolutivibrio sulfodismutans DSM 3696
GCGGCCGCGCGCGGGGCCGAACACCAGACCGTGCGCCTGGCCGAGGTCGCGGCGGCCATGGGGCAGATGAACAGCACGGTCCTGGAGGTGGCCCACAACGCCTCCACCGCCGCTGAAAGTTCCGGGCAGGCCAAGACCAAGGCCGAGACCGGCGCGGACATCGTGGGCCGGGCCGTAGCCTCCATCCTCGACGTCAAGGAACAGTCCCGCAGCCTCAAGGAGCACATGGCCGACCTGGGGGCCAAGGCCGAGGGCATCGGCCGGATCATGGGCGTGATCTCGGACATCGCCGACCAGACCAACCTTTTGGCCTTAAACGCGGCCATCGAGGCCGCCCGGGCCGGAGACGCCGGGCGGGGCTTCGCGGTGGTGGCCGACGAGGTCAGGAAGCTGGCCGAAAAGACCATGACCGCCACCCGCGAGGTGGGGGAGGCCATAAGCGGCGTGCAGCACATGGCCAAGACCAACATGGAAGGCGTGGACCGCTCCACCAAAAGCATTGATCATGCGGCGGAACTGGCCCAGTCCTCGGGCCGGGCCCTGGACGAGATCGTGCGCCTGGCCGAGACCGCCTCGGACCAGGTGCGCGCCATCGCCGCCGCCTCGGAAGAGCAGTCCGCGGCCAGCGAACAGATCAACCGGGGCATCGACGAGGTCAACCGGGTGTCCCTGGAGACCGCCGACGCCATGCGCCAATCGGCGGCGGCCATCGGCGGCCTCACCCGGCAGGCCGGGGATCTGGAACGGCTCATCGAGGAACTCAAAGGCTCCTAGTGTCGCGTCCCATAAATAATACGTCAGTATTTTTTATGAAATACTCCTCGTTTCACACGGTTATCCTCGAAATCCGCAGGGGCGTATTTCGAGGGGAAGCCGCGAGTCCCGCCCCATAAAAAATACGTCAGTATTTTTTATGAAAAAACTACCGTTTCCAACCGTTATCTTCGAAATCCGCCGGGGCGTATTTCGAGGACACGACGCGAGTCCCGCCCCATAAAAAATACGTCAGTATTTTTTATGAAAAACTACCGCTTCCAACCGTTATCTTCGAAATCCGCAGGGGCGCATTTCGAAGACACGACGGCCATTGCCCGCCGAGCCGGGCCGGGGTAAGACCCTCTGGCGTTCCGATATGCAAACCGCGCCAAGGATGTCCCCATGTCTTCGAAGAAACTGCGGCCGCGACTGGTCTATGCCGACGAAAAGGGCAACATTTACGATCATCCCGAGTTGGAGATGCTGGTGCGCCGGGGCGGGCAGATCACCTCGCCGCGCCCGGACGAGCTGATCCCCCTGCCTCCGGAAAGCGAGCTGTTTCTTCTGCCCGGGCGCACGGCCCTGGGCCTGGACGCCGAGACCGGGCTGGTGGAGGAAACCGGAGAGACGGCCGTGGCCGCCTTCGTCTGCCCGGGACATACCCTCTCGGCCCAGGCGGCCTACGCCACGGCCCCGGGCGCGCCGATCCTGCCCCTTTTCGCCTACGGCGCGGTGGGATTTGCCGCAGACCGTTTCTATGTGGCCGCCACCCGGGTGGACCTCGATCCGCGCCAGATCTTCACCGGCATCCCCCGCGCCCGCATCGCCAAGGGGGCCAGCGCGCTGTTGCGCAAATATCCCCAGAACCGGCTGGTGGCCCATCTGTCCCGCTGCGCCCTGACCTACTGCTGTCCGGCGGCCAAAAACCTGGCCCTGGGACGTTTCGAGGCCCCCCTGCCCACCTCCCGGGTATGCAACGCCCGCTGCATCGGCTGCCTGTCGCTGCAGGATCCGGATTCGGGCTTCCCCTCCACCCAAAACCGCATCTCCTTTACCCCGCGCCCCGAGGAGATCGCCCAGGTCATGGCCGAACACGGCCGCCGCGAGGTCCGGCCGATCTTTTCCTTCGGCCAGGGCTGCGAGGGCGAACCCCTGACCGAGGCCCAGACCATCGCCAAGGGCGTCAGCCTGTTTCGCCAGGGCGGCGGCACGGGCACGGTCAACGTGAACACCAACGGCAGCCTGCCGGACGCCGTGGCGCCCCTGGCCGCCGCCGGGGTGGATTCCGTGCGGGTGAGCCTGTCGAGTGGCGACGAACGGATGTACGCGGCCTATTACCGGCCCAAGGGCTACGCCTTTTCCGACGTTCGGGAGTTCATGACCCGGGCCAAGGCGGCCGGGCTTTTTTTGTCCGTCAATCTGCTCTATTTTCCCGGGGTGACCGACACCGAGGCCGAATACGCCGCCCTGGCCGGACTCCTGGGGGACACGGGGGCGGATTTCGTGCAGATGCGCAACCTGAACCTGGACCCGGAACTGTACCTGTCGGTGGTGCGCGAAAGCGGGGCCCGCACCGAGGCCGAGCTTGCGGCCTGCATGGGCCTTGGCAACTTCATGAAGCGGCTTTCCGAAGATTGTCCGGGGCTGCGCTTCGGCTATTTCAATCCGGCCCTGCCCCTGCGGCCCGGCACGGACGCCGCCTAGCGTCGTATTCCCAGGCGCGGTCACGCGTCATCTTTTCTCGACGCTTACGAGCGTCATGGGCACGGACGCGGCCACGCGTCATTTTCCATGGAAGCTCGCAAGCGTCATGGGCCGGACGCCCGCTACGGCCCAGACCTGGAACCAACGCCCACGGAACAAACACCCGAGGTTTCGTCATGCCGCGCTTTTTGTGTTTCGCCCTGCTGTCGTGCTGCCTGGCCCTTCCCGGCCTGACCGCGTCCGCCGCCTGGGCCGGATCGGCCGCCCTGCCCGGGGTCGCCGTGACCGAGCGGCCGGACTGGGGACGGCATTTCGCCGCCGCCGGGGTGACCGGCGCCCTGGTCCTGCTCACGGACGGCGACGCGCCGACGGTCCAGGCATATGATCCGGCCCGGGCCGCCACAGGCTTTTTGCCCGCCTCCACCTTCAAGATCCCCAATTCGCTCATCGCCCTGGAGACGGGCGTGGTGGCCGGGCCGGACACGGTCTTTGCCTGGGACGGCGTCAAACGGTCCATTGCGGACTGGAACGCCGACCTGACGTTCACACAGGCCCTGCGCGTGTCCTGCGTGCCCATCTACCAGGAGATCGCCCGCCGGATCGGGCAGCAGCGCATGCAGTGGTGGGTGCGCGAAATGGACTACGGCAACACCGACATCGGCGACGCCATCGACACCTTCTGGCTGGAGGGCAGGCTGCGCATCTCGGCCCTGGAACAGGCGGCGTTTTTGCGGCGGCTGGCCCATGACCAGCTTCCCTTCTCCAAAAAGACCATGGCCGAGGTGCGGGAGATGCTCGTGGAGGAGCGCACCGAGGCGGGCGTCCTGCGGGCCAAGACGGGACTGACGGCGCGCGTTTCGCCCAATGTGGGCTGGTGGGTCGGCTGGGTGGAGAAGGGGGATGGGCGGTGGTTTTTCGCCCTGAACGTCGATTCCCTGCGCCCCGAGGATATTCCCGCCCGCAAGGCGGTGGTCAAGGCCGTGCTGGCGGCGGAAGGGGTATGGCCGTAGGCCGCCTGGGGCGTTCGCCGAAATAAGGTGCGCGGCGAACGCCGTGTCACTGTCGCGGATGACATGTTCAACCCCGCGTCTCGCACCTCCCCGCAGTAACTCGCCTGTTTTTCTTAAAAAAGATGTTGCATGTCCCGGAACGCGCCCCTAGCAGGCCCCGCCCGGCAGCTCCACCGTGACCCGCTCCTGGTCCGACTTTTTTTGGCGCTCGATGGTCCCGATGATCTGGGCGTATTCATGCTGGGCCCGAAGCCGCAAGACCACATCCTCGCCGATCTCCGGCGGCACGACCAGCATGTAGCCGATGCCGCAGTTGAAAATCTGGAGCATCTCCGGCCACGTCAGCCCGCCCTGCGCCTTGAGCCATTCAAAAACCGGCGGCACGTCGAAAGACCCCATGCGGATGTGCGCCCCCACCCCGCGCGGCAGGATGCGGGCCACGTTGTCATAGAACCCGCCCCCGGTGATGTGCACCATGCCCCGGATCTCCAGGTCGCGCAAAAGGTTCAGCACGGGCTTGACGTAGATGCGGGTGGGCGCAAGCAGCGCCTCGCCAAGCGACACGCCGCCCTCGGGCAACAGGTCCGTGGCCTTGCAGCCGGATTCGGCCAAAATCTTGCGGATCAGCGAATAGCCGTTGGAGTGCGGCCCCGAGGACTCGATGCCGATGATCACGTCGTCCACGGCGATGCTTGAACCATCCACGATGCGGGCATTGTCCACGATTCCGACGCAAAATCCGGCCAGATCATAGACCCCGTCGGGATAAAACCCCGGCATTTCGGCCGTTTCGCCGCCCAAAAGGGCGCACCCGGCCTGCTTGCAGCCCTCGGCGATGCCCGCCACCACCTGCTCGGCCAGGTTCACATCGAGCTTGCCCGTGGCGAAATAATCGAGGAAAAAAAGCGGCTTGGCCCCTTGCACCAGGATGTCGTTGACGCTCATGGCCACCAGGTCGATGCCGATGGTGTCGTGGCGGCCAAGCATCTGGGCCAGCTTGAGCTTGGTGCCCACGCCGTCGGTGGAGGCCACCAGCACGGGCTCGGCGTAGGCCTCGTGGTCGAGTTTGAAAAGCCCCCCGAAGCCGCCGATGTCCGAAAGGACGCCTTTGTTGTAGGTTGCGGAAACAAGGGACTTGATGCGCGAGACCAGACTGTTCCCGGCCTCGATGTCCACCCCTGCCCGTCTGTAGGCGTCGGCCCTGTCGGCCATATACACGGCTCCTTGAACATGGTATTGTGTCAGCCAAAGCGCATATCGTCTTTGCCCTGGAAATACAAGGAGCCGTGGCCATGAGCGGCGTACACGCACAGATGTCCGACCCCGTCGGCGAAGGCCCGGCGGCGACCCGGTTCATGCACGGGGCGTGGCGGGCGGCAACCCTCGCCGCCGCAGTCCTGGCGCTTCTGGCCTGGCCTGACGCCCTGCGGGCCGACGGAAACCAGGGACCGCCCCCCCAGGCCCCGCCGCCGCAACTCCCCGCCGATGCGGATGAGGACGGCGATGCGCCACGCCGGGATGTCCGCATGGGTACTCGGGACAACATGAGCATGGGCCGCGACAAGGAGGGCAACCTGGTCATGGAGGTGTCCCCGCGGCCGCGCAAGCCCCAGGACACCCCGAACATGCCCATGTACATCACGCCCCAAATCTATACCGGCTACGGCCCCTACACCGGCCAGGGACAGACCGCCGGGCAGGGGGTTCAGGGCCAGTTCGTCGGCCAGGGCCAAGGCCAGTCCACCGGCCAAAGCCAGGGCCAGGGGGTTCAGGGCCCGTCCGCCGGACAGGGCCAGGGAGTCCAGGGCCAGCCCATGCAGGGATCTCAGGCCCAACCCATAGGCCAGGGGGCCAAGGGGCAGCCCGTCGGCCAACCGGGCGCAAGCACCGGGCACGCCGCCCCGCCCATGGTCCAATCGCCGCAAGGGGCAGGCCCCCAGGGCGTCATTCCGGCCCCGCCGGGACCGAGCCGGGGAGGCCCGCCGGGGCAATAACACGCAAGGGGGTACCGCCATGCATCAGGCCGCGTTGTGGAAACCCTTGGATGACGGCCGCGTGCAGTGTCGCCTGTGCGCCCATTTCTGCCGCATCGACCCCGGGCAACGGGGAACCTGCGGGGTCCGGGAGAACCGGGACGGCGTCCTTTTCACCCTGGTCTACGACAAGGTGGCGGCCGTCAACCTGGACCCGGTGGAAAAAAAGCCCCTCTACCATTTCCTGCCGGGCAGCCTGACCTTTTCCTTCGGCACCATGGGCTGCAACCTGTCGTGCACCTTTTGCCAAAACGCCTCCCTGTCCCAGCCGCCGCGCCAGGGCAGGCCCGTCACCGGCCATGCCGCCACCCCCGAGGCCCTGGTCCAGGCCGCGCTGGACAGCGGCGCAGCCAGCATCTCCTATACCTATTCCGAGCCCACCATCTTTTTCGAGCTCATGCGGGACACGGCCACGTTGGCGAAAAAGGCGGGCCTGAAAAACATCCTGGTCTCCAACGGCTTCCAGAGCCCCCAATGCCTGGAGGAACTGGGACCGCTCATCGACGCAGCCAACATCGACCTCAAGGCCTGGAACGAGGAGTTCTACCGGGACGTCTGCGGGGCCCGGCTCGGACCCGTAAAAAAGAATCTGGTCCACATCCGCCGCCTCGGCTGGTGGCTGGAGGTCACCACCCTCCTCATCCCGGGGCTCAACGACAACCCTGGCGAACTGCGGGAGATGGCCGACTTTGTTTTCACCGAGCTTGGGGCCGACACGCCCTGGCATCTGTCCCGGTTCCATCCGGATCACCGAATGCTTGATCACGGCCCCACTCCGCCAAAAACCCTGGAGGCGGCCCGTGACATCGGCCGCGCCGCCGGACTGCGCTTCGTCTATGTGGGCAACCTGGGGCCGGGGGAGCGAAACGACACCCTGTGTCCGTCCTGCGGGGCGATGGTGGTGCGCCGGACGGGGTTTGCCGCCGAACCGACGCGGCTTCGGGCCGGGGTCTGTCCGGATTGCGGCGCCGTGGTGGCCGGGGTGTGGGGGACATAGGGGCGCGCGCGTCACACGCCGGGGAGCGGGCATGAAACCGCGCCTTGCCTTGGGCCGGGGAATCCGGTAGTCAGACGGGTCTTCGCGTCGGGGCGTGGCGCAGACTGGTAGCGCGCGTGCTTTGGGAGCACGATGCCGGAGGTTCAAATCCTCTCGCCCCGACCACATTCGACAGCAAAGGGACGGCTCCATACGGAACCGTCCCTTTTTCATGACAAAGCCCCGGCTTCGAAAAACCGGGGCCTTGCGCCGCCGGGCGGAAAGACACGAAAATTCCCCGCTTCCGGCGCGGACTGCGCCACGACCTGCCCGCGCTTGATATGCGCCTGGGGCCTATTCCTGCGGCTTCGTCCCGTCCGGCGGGGCGTCGGCCGACGCCGGAAGGGTTTCGTCCGCCTTCTTCTTTTTCTTGCCCACGAAATAGGCCACCCAGATGCCCACCTCATAGAGGATGATGATGGGTCCGGCCATGAGCAACTGGTTCACGGCGTCCGGGGTGGGGGTCAGGATGGCGGCCGCGATAAAGGCCAAAAGCACGGCCCAACGCCGGAACTTGCGCAGGGAGGCGTTGGTCACCACACCGATGCGGGCCAGGAAAAAGATGGCCACCGGCAGGTTGAAAATGAGTCCGAAGGCCAGAAGCAGGGTCACGGCCAGGGAGAAATAGTCCCCCACCGTGGGCATGATGGTCACCAGATCCGAGGCGTAGTCCACGAAAAACTTAAAGCCGAAGGGAAAGACTACATAATAGCCGAAAAGCGCCCCGCAGGCGAAAAAAATCGCCGAGGCCAGGGCCGCCGGAATCACCATGCGCCGCTCATCGCGGTACAGCCCCGGCCCCACGAACTTCCACAGCTGGTAAAAAATGTAGGGGCTGGCCACGAAGATGCCGCACACGAAGGCCAGCTTCATCACCGTAAAAAACTTCTCCGGCAGGGTCAGTGCGATCAGCCCCGTGCCCTCGGGCAAGACCCGGGCCAGGGGTTCCAGCAAAATCCCCAGAAGGCGTTCGGCAAAGGCGTAGCTTAGGAAAAATCCCACGCCGATGGCCGCAAAGCAGCGCAACAACCGGTTGCGCAGTTCGGTCAGGTGCTCCAGCAGGGTGACCTGCCGAACCCCCGATCCCCCTTCGGGAGAAGTCGTGCTGTCTTTGTTTTCATCCATGGTCGCGTAGTATTCCTTCATTCCCCAGGCCCGCCGCCGGGCCCGTCCGGATCATAATTCCACCTGCACCCCGAGTTCCACAACCCGCCCGGGGGGGATGCCGAAGTAGGTCGTAGCTGGCCGGGCGTTCTGGGACATCACCGCGAACAGCCGTTTGCGCCAGGGCATAAGCCCCGACCGTCCCGTGGTCAAAAGCGTCTCCCGGCCCAGAAAATACGTGGTTTCCGACGGCCCGTCGGCGGCAAGCCCCAGGGATCTGGCCCGGGCCATGATATCGGGCACATTCGGGGTCTCCATGAATCCGTACCGGGCCACCACCCGCTGAAATCCCTGTCCCAGGTCGCTTATGGTCAAACGCTCGCCCGGGTCAACCGCCGGGGTGTCCGCCGAGGTCACGGTCAAAATGACCACATGCTTGTGCAGCACTCTGATATGCTTGAAGGAATGCAGAATGGTCAAGGGGGTTCCGGTGGGAGAGACAGACATGAACACCGCCGTGCCCGGCACCCGGTGGGGCTTTTTTTTCGCCACATCGGCCAAAAAATCGGCCAGGGGGATGGACACGGCCAAAAACCTTTCGTGCAGGGCCTTGCGGCCGTCACGCCAGGTGGCCATGGCCACCACGGCCATGGCCGCAATGAGCACGGTGAACCAGCCGCCATCCAGTATCTTGAGCAGGTTGGAAGAAAAATAGGCCAGATCGAAGGCCAAAAACACGGCCACGGGCGCAGCCACCTGCCACAGGGGCCGTTTCCAGGCGTAGCGGGCCACGAAAAAATACAGGATGGAGGTGATGCCCATGGTGGCCGTGACCGCAATGCCGTAGGCCGCCGCCAGGCGGCTGGATTCCTGGAAAACAAGCACCAGCCCGATGCAGGCCCACATGAGCGCGAAATTGATTTCGGGGATGTAGATCTGGCCCTGGAAGTCGCGTGAGGTGTGGACGATGCGCAGCCGGGGGCAGACCCCGAGCTGGATGGCCTGCCGGGTCAGGGAGAACACCCCGGAGATCATGGCCTGGGAGGCGATGACCGTGGCGAAGGTGGCCAGGGCCACCATGGGGTAGAGCATCTCCCGGGGCACGATGCCGTAGAAGGGGTTGGCGGCGATCTCCGGCCGGGCCAGAAGCCCGGCCCCCTGGCCGAAATAGTTGAGGACAAGCGCCGGACAGACCAGGGACAGCCAGGAGACGCGGATGGGACCGGCCCCGAAATGCCCCATGTCGGCGTACAGGGCCTCGCCGCCGGTGATGCAAAGGACCACCGAGCCCAGCACGACCAGGCCGTGCATGTGGTTTTCCGCAAAAAACCGGATGGCGGGAAGCGGGCTTATGGCATCGAGCACGGCCAGTTCCTCGAAAATGTGGACGAGCCCGATGCCGCCTATGACCGTGAACCACACCAGCATCACCGGCCCGAAAACCCGGCCGATGCCCGCCGTGCCGTGCCGTTGCACCGCAAAAAGTCCGAAGAGGATGGCGCAGGTGATGGGCAGGATGAACGGTGCGGCGGCGTCCGTGGCGGTGTTTAGGCCCTCCACGGCGGAGAGCACGGAGATGGCCGGGGTGATGACCCCGTCGCCGTAAAGCAGGGCCGCCCCGCACAGCCCCAAAAAGGTCAGAAGCGGCGTGATCCGGGCCAGGGAGGCCCCCTTGGGCAGAAGCTCCAACAGGGCGAAGATGCCGCCCTCGCCCCGGTTGTCGGCCCGCAGGATGAACAGTACGTATTTGATGGTGACCACCACCATCAGCGACCAGAAGACCAGGGATAGTACCCCAAGGACGTTGTCCCGGGTGAGCGCGATGGCATGCATGCCGTGGAAGCATTCCTTGACGGCGTACAGGGGGCTGGTGCCGATGTCGCCGTAGACGATGCCCAGGGCCCCGAGCGCCAGGGCCAGCTTCCCGGATGCGCCAGCGGAATGGGACGGGGCAGGGATGACACCGGGAGTTTCCGGGCCTGCCGGGTTGATCGCTTCATCAGCCGGGTCGGGAAGGGTCTGGTTCATTTGGCGCATGGCGGAACGCCCGCCCCGGCGCACTCGTCCCGCCTGGCGTCAGGGAGGCGGGGGACGCTGGCGGCCCTGGCATTCCGGGTCGCCGTGGCGCAAAAAGGGGCGGCATCCGTCCGGGGTAGAAGTTTTTCCTCAAAAAATCACGCCCCGTGCCTGACGGCCTGGGACGTGATCCTGTCGCACGGGATGTATGCCCGACGGGTTGGCGTGGCAAGGGCTTTTCGGAACCCTTCACCGGTCGGGGGAGGATGCGCCGCCGCCCTGATGGTACCCTTCGTCCTCGTTCTCCGGGGCCTCGCGGACCTGGGTCACCCGGAAGGGCATCCCCAGTTCGTCCAGATTGACCAGGGCCCTGGCCAGCTTGACGGCATGGGCCTCGTTGTGGGCGGTGACCACCACATAATCGGTTTCGCTGACGCGCTCCTTGCGCCGAAACCATGTGGTGAAAACATGAACCTTGGTGGCGAAATACACCCTGTATTTTTTCATGACGACCTGTAAGCATATCTTTTTTTGCGCGCGCCGAGCCCGACCGGGCCGCAGAAGTCGAGACAAACGAGGAGGAGATGACGGCGAGGCATGTCAAAAGGCATTATGACAGGCCGGGTGGGATGAGTCAACGCGCCGACGGCTCCGCAAGGCGCCTAGGATCGCCCCCGGGTGGAGCCCAGCCCAACGCCTAGGGAAAACAGGCCGGGCCGAAGTCGTCCTGCACGCGAACCCGGCCCGGCATCACTTTCTAACAATCTCACTTTCCAGACTAGCTGCGGCCCCACCGTTCAACATGCTTCGCCAAAAGCAACACCGCCAAAACAAAGGGGATCACCAGCAGATATTTGGTCAGGATCATGGGAACGGCTCCTTTTTCCCATGACTAAGCAAAAGCGATGCCGCCCAGGCGTTGCCGGAAGGCCATCCTCCCAGCCTCCCCCGGGAGGATGGCCTTGACCGACGCGCCACTTTATTTTACCCAGACATTCCGCCTTTCGCGGGTTTTATTTTTTCGACGGCGCGGCATCCACACAACATAGCGGCACGACAACCACGCGGGTCCACGCGAAACGGGACACGCCAGGGAACGATATTATGGAAAACATCCCCATCTCCATCCAGGGCTACCGGAAACTCGAAAACGAACTGGGCAGGCTCAAGGGCGAACGTCCCGAGGTCATCCAGGCCATCAAGGAGGCCCGCGAGGAGGGAGACTTAAGCGAAAACGCCGGATACGACGCGGCCCGGGAACGCCAGGGCCTGCTTGAGGCGCGCATCAACTACATCGAATCCCGCATGGCCCTGGCCAACGTCATCGATCTGGACACCCTAAGCGGCGACCGGGTCATCTACGGGGCCACGGTGGAACTCGAGGACATGGATACCGGGGACGTCAAGAAATACACCCTGCTTGGGCCCGACGAGGCCGATCCCACCAAGGGCAGCATCTCCATCCTCTCGCCCGTGGGGCAGGCGCTTCTGGGAAAGGAGGAAGGGGACGACATCGTGGTGGACGCCCCGCGCGGCAAAATCAATTATGAGGTCATCGCCGTGACCTTCCTGGGATCGGCGGGGCTTCGCCTCTAATCGCCCCCCGGCCCGCGCGGCCCGGCTTCCGTCGTTCACCGCAAAGGCGTCTTTACGACAAAGACGCCTTTCGTGTTTTTCCCGGGGCGTCCCCGGCCAGATATTTTCCCAACATGGCGGCCAGCATCTGCGCGTCCACGGGCTTGGCCAGGTAATCGTCAAAACCCGAGAGCAGAAACCGCTGCCGTTCGCCGGGCATGGCGTAGGCCGTCAGGGCCACCAGGGGCAGCCGGGGCAGCGAAAGGCGCGCCTCCCTCTCCCGTATGGCCCGGGCCGTCTCCACCCCGTCCATCACCGGCATCTGAATGTCCATGAGCACCAGCCCCACCCGGTCGCCCTCATCGGCCTCGAGCCAATGCAGACACTCCTGCCCGTTCTCGGCCTCAAGGACCGAAATCCCCATTTCACGCAGGAAATCCCTGGCCACGAGGCGGTTCACATCGTCGTCCTCGACCAGGATGACCCGGGCGCCCGGAATCACGGGCAGGCTCGTCACGTCGTCCGTCCCGAGGTCTTCCGACAACCGGCCTTCGGGAAGCGCCAGGGGAAGGGCACAGGATACGGTCGCCCCCTTTCCGTCCACGCTGTCGACCGCAAGGGTTCCGTCCATAAGCCCCACCAGGCGTTTGACGATGGCCAGCCCCAGCCCCGCCCCCTGGTATTGCCGGGTATAGGTTCCCTCCACCTGGCTGAAGGCCTCGAACACGGTGTCGATCTTCTCCTCGGGGATGCCGATGCCCGTATCGGACACCTCGAAAACCAGGGTGACCATGTCCGGTGAAGCAGCGGGAACGGCCCAGGCCGAAAGGCGAACCGAGCCCTCGGGGGTGAATTTGATGGCGTTGCCCACCAGATTGAACAGGATCTGCCGCACCCGGACCTCGTCTCCGAGCAGCCTGCCGGGAACCGAGGGCGCGACATCCAAAACGAGCTCAAGCCGCTTTTCCCGGGCGGCCGGGGCCAGCACATTGAACACGTTTTCCGCTGCGGCTTTGAAATCGAAGGGTTCCCTGGCCAGTTCCATCTTCCCGGATTCCACCCGGGCCAGATCCAGGATGTCGGACAAAAGACTGGTCAACCGCTTGCCCGCACGCAGGGCCGCTTCCACGTATTCCCGCTGCTCGTCGCCCGGTGGCATGCCCAAAAGCAGTTGCAGCATGCCCAAAAGCCCGTTCAGAGGGGTTCTGATCTCATGGCTCATGTTGGCCAGAAATTCCGACTTGGCGCGGTTTGCGACCTCGGCTGCGGTCTTGGCCGCCAGCAGGCTTTCCTCGGCGGCCTTGCGCTCGGTGATGAACCGGGCCTGCTGCACGTTCTGCACGGCCAGCTTCGAAAGCTGTCCGGCGATGACCGCCAGGGAGTTGCAGATGTCCTCGAAACGCTTCCGGGACATGCGCGGCGCCTGGGCCAATGCCTGGCGAAAAGCCTCCGCGTCGGCCCCGATCTCCCGGGCGTAGGCCTGCATGGCCTCCGGGTCCGCCGTCTCGTCGAGCACCTGTCCCACCAGCCAGTGGGCCACCACCTGCGTCCCCACCCGGATGCTCGTCCCGCCGTCCAAAAGCCCGCCGGACAGGCACGGCCGCACGCACGGCCCGTCCGTGGCCTGGCAGCCCAGGGCCGCATCCGAACGTCGGCAGTTTTCCAGGCCCTTTTCCGTTTCCCGGATGATCTCGCACAGGCGGCAAAAGTTGCTGGGCCGCGTCAGGGGCGTGCCGTCCGGGGCGGTGATCAGCGAGGCCACGCCCGCCGCCCGGGCAAAGGCGTCCTGGACTTTTTGCACCTCGCCCGGGTCGAAGATATCGGCCAGGGTCAGGCCCGTGACATCCCCCATGGGCTGGGTCAAAGCCAGAAGCTTGGTTTCCAGTCCGGCGTTGATGGCCCGAATCCCCTCCTGGGCCTCCCGTTTTTCGGTGATGTCCGACACAAAGACCAGATAGCGGTCCCCCCCCAGGGCCACGCCGCTGAAAAAAAACCAGCGCCGCGTCCCGGCCAGATCCGTGATCTCCACATCCCCCTGGCTGTGCCCCGCCTCACGCAGGGCCTCCAGATGTCCGCGCACGGCCTCCCGGGAACCGGGCGTCAGGGTGTCCGCAAACGACGTCCCCAAAAGCTCCGCAAACGGTTTCCCGGCCAGTCGGCAGGCCGCCGGATTGGCCGCCAGATAGCGTCCCTTACCGTCAAAAACGATCACCCCCATGGGGGCGTTGTCCACATATCCCTGGTACTTGGCCTCACTTTCGCGCAGGGCCCGCTCGGTTCGGCGCAGCCTGCGGGTCTGCTCCAGGAGGACCGCGATGAGCGCCGCCTGCACCAGCACCACGGCCACCGCGCCCAGGATCCAGCCCCGGTACCGGGTGAAGACCGAATACGGCCGGTTAATGACGGCCGCGCCCGCGGGCAGGCGATCCTCGCCGATGCCGAACCGGACCAGTTGGCCATGGTCGAACATCGGTGAGGAGCGGCTGTGGCGGACGGGCAGGCTGGAGGGACTCTCCCCGTCCAGAATCCGGACCACCATTTCCCCTGCCTGCCTGCCGTCGTTCTCGCCGGACAGCAGGGAGCCGCCCACGATGCCGTGCGCCAGCCGGATATCATGCGTCGAAAAGACCGGCACGGAACTGGCCCGGGAGATCCGCCGGGTGGTTTCATCGCGTTCGAAGACCACCCCGGCCCCATCCACGACATAGCTGAAAAGCAGGACCACGGCGTCGGGCGGCAGTTCCCCGAGACGTTTCAGGAGCGTATCCATGGGCAGATCGGCCGAATAGTCCACCCGCACCCGTCCCTGGAAATGAGCCAGAACCTGGGCGGCCTCATGGCGCATGGCCAGCCCGGTGACGGTATGATCGGTGACAACGAAAACTTCCTTCGTCCCTGGCAAAAGGTCCAGGATCAGGGCCATGACCCCCTGGATATCCATGACTTCGGCCACCCCGGTGGCTCCCGCCTGGACCGCGCGGTCCACCAGGGACATGTCGTCGATGCCGCAGAACACCACCCGGGCGCCTGGGAAAATCGATTCGGGGGCATTCAGGAGCAGGGTCAGGGCCGGGTTGTCCAGAGCCACCACCACGGAAACCGGAATATCCCGGTATTTTTCCCGAAAGAAGGCGGCCTGCCTGTTACGCGACGCCTGTTCCCGGTGCCGCTTGGCGTCCAGGTATTCGACGGCGGGAATCAGGCCCGGCCGGGCCTGCCGAAAGACCGACAAAACCCCATCCACTTCCGCGTCGGACCAGATGTCGCCGTAATGGTAGGAGTTGAGGATGACAACCTGGGGAGTCTGGGCGCAGGCGTCATGCTGCAGCCAAGGACAAAGCAGGACCACTACCAGGAAAAGCCCGCAAAAAGGATGCACATCATCCGCATTTTTACGCGGAATGCCCGTCATGACGGCTCTTCCTTGCCTGGTTTGCAGGATGCCGGAAAAGAACGGCGCCAATACGATCCAAAATTACCTATACCGAATCACGCTCGGAGTCCGCAAGGGAAACAAACAGACCTCCCGAAGAATTTCCCAAGAACCATGGCGGCATGGCGGCATCGCTCCCGTGATCGATCATCCGGCGGGGAGAGGCTTGACCCGGACATCCGGCTTTGGCATGCCCAGGACGCAAGGCGCCGCATACTGTGTGCAGGACGCCGGACGCATCATCGCGACGACACATGACACGCACCACAAGGACACGAACATGAAGGGCGTATGGGACGGATTGGACAAGGAACGGATCGCCAAGGCTGTGGTGACCGCCTATATGAGCGACGAATATCTGGACATCCTGGCCGACATCAACAACGCCGAAACCCCGGCCCAGGCCGAGACGGCCAAGGGCCGCATCAAGGAGGTCATGGGCGTGTGGCGCGAGGAATGCCCGGACTACGCCTTCATGGTGGACGGCCTGTATCTTTTCGCCGAGCGGCGCATCCGCGACCTCACGGGGCTTTCCTGACGGCCCCGGTCGGCGCGCTGATCCCGTTTCGAACCTCGACATATCGGTCGAGTCCGGCCAGATCACGCCGCACGGCCACCTCGGGAAACCCGGCAAAGGCCGAGCGGGCCGCCTCCGCCTGGGTGCAGCCCATCTCCATGAGGAACACCCCGTCCGGGGCCAGACGCTCCCGCGCAACCCCGGCCAAGACCGGAAAACATTCGCACCCCGTGGCCCCGCCCGGGGCCTGGGACTCGGGCGTCAAGGCCGATTTGGGCTCGAACCCGGCCACCTCGGGGCTCGCGCTACGGTATTCGGCCTCGCTGACATAGGGCGGGTTGGAAACCACCAGACCAAAGCGTTCCTCCCGGTCGCAGAGGACGGAAAAATCGCCGCACACAAACTCCATGCGCGCATCGACCCCGTGACGCCGGGCGTTTTCCCGGGCCACGGCCAGGGCCGCCGCGCTTTTGTCCACGGCCACGCCCGTCCAGGCCGGAAAGCGCACGGCCAGGGTCACGGCCAGACAGCCAGACCCCGTGCCCAGGTCCGCGAAACGCACCACGCTGTCATGGGGGAAAAGGGCCTCGACCCGTTCGACGATGCCCTCGGTCTCGGGCCGGGGGATGAGCACGTCCCGGGTGACGGCAAAGGCCAGGCCGTAGAATTCCCGCTCGCCCACCAGATAGGCCGCCGGTTCGCCCCGGCCGCGCCGGGCCACCAGATCGCGGCAGCGGGCCAGTTCGGATTCGGACAGGGGCCGGTCCATGTCCAAAAAAAGACCCAGACGCTCAAGCCCCAGCACATGGGCCAAAAGCATCTGGGCTGAAAGCCGGGGGGAGTCCACCCCCTTGTCCGAAAGATAGGCCTCGGATTTGGCCAGGATGTCCCGCACCGTGGGTCGTTTTTCCATGTCCTGCCTTGTGTCCGGCCCATCATCGCCAACCGGCGCACGGCCGGAGCCGGACGGCATGGTTCAGGGGCGGAAGCCAGCCGAGGCTCATCCTTCCCGTTCGGGGTTTCCAAAGGGGACGCGTCTCCTTTGGCCGCCGGAGGCATATCCCCCAGCCGCTGTGCCTCGCGCCCTAAGCCGCGTCGGCCTGGGCCTTTAAGGCCTCGGACTGGTAGTGGGCGGTGAGCGCCTCCATGATCTCCCCGATGTCGCCGTCGAGGATGCTGTCCAGGCGGTACACGGTCAGGTTGATGCGGTGGTCGGTCAGGCGGCCCTGGGGGAAATTGTAGGTCCGGATGCGCTCGGAGCGGTCGCCGCTGCCCACCTGGGACCGACGCGCCGCCTCCTGTTCCAGGCGTTGTTCCTCCTGCTTGGCCGAAAGCAGCCGGGAGCGCAGCACCTTCATGGCCTTGGCCCGGTTCTTGTGCTGGGATTTTTCGTCCTGGCAGATGACCACCAGACCGGAGGGGATGTGCGTCACGCGCACGGCCGAGTCCGTGGTGTTCACGCTCTGGCCGCCGGGGCCGCTGGAACGGTAGACGTCGATGCGCAGTTCCGAGGGGTCGATGGCCACGTCCACCTCTTCGGCCTCAGGCATGATGGCCACGGTCACGGCCGAGGTGTGGATGCGTCCTTGGGATTCGGTCACCGGCACGCGCTGCACCCGGTGGGTGCCGGATTCATACTTGAGTCGGCTGTAGACCTTGTCCCCGGAGATGCTGGCGATGACTTCCTTGAAGCCGCCGCCGCCCGTCTCGCTTACGCTCATGATCTCCACCTTCCAGCGCATGCGCTCGGCGTACCGGCAATACATCCGAAACAGGTCGCCGGCGAAAAGGGCCGCCTCGTCGCCGCCCGTCCCGGCCCGTATCTCCAGCAGGATGTTTTTTTCGTCCAGGGGATCCTTGGGCAGAAGCAGCACCCTAAGCTCGGCCTCAAGCCCGGGCAGGGACTCCTTGAGGGCCCGCACCTCGGCCTGGGCCAGCTCCCGCATCTCCGGGTCGGCGTCCTGGGCCAGCTCTTCATTTTCCGCCAGATCGCGGGCCATGGCCTTGTAGCGGCGAAAGGCCTCCACCACCTCGCCCATGTCGGCGTGGGCCTTGGCCAGCTTGCGGTACCGCTCCTGGTCGTCGAAGATGGCCGGATCGCTCAACTGCCGCTCCAGTTCCTCGTACCTGCGCTCGATGCTTTCCAATTTCGCGAACATATTTTTGCCTCCGGCGGCCAGGGGGGAATCTTTCCCAAAAAAAGTTTCCCCGCCTTACCCCCCTTCAAAAACTTTTATCGGCTCCCACCCACGCAACGCACCCCCGCCGGGGGGGGTCCGGGGGGAATCATTCCCCCCGGGCGGGGGAGGGGTCCGGGGAGGGGGCGACGCCCCCTCCCCGGCAGCTATGCTTCCTGGGGTTTGCGGATCGCGCCGTTTAAGGCGGCGATGGCGACTTCGAGCTGTTTTTCGTCGGGCTCGTGGGTGGTGAGCATCTGCATGAAGAGCCCGGGGCCGGAGAGGATGCGGCACAGGGGCCTGTCGTAGTGCTTCCCGGCGTATTTGACGATCTCGTAGGCCACGGCGCTGATGGGGATCATGAGCACGAGCTTGAGGCCGACGATGTAGGCATGTTTGAGGATGACGTTTTCCGGGGAAAAAAGGGCCAGCACGCCCGGCACCAGCACGGCGTAGAGGGCGATGGACACGGCCAGGACGAACAGGACGAAGGCGGTGCCGCAACGAGGGTGCAGGCGCGAGAAGGGTTTGGCGGACTCGGGGGTCAGGGGCTGCCCGCTTTCATGGGCCCAGATCACCTTGTGCTCGGCCCCGTGGTACTGAAAAACGCGGCGGATGTCGGGCAAAAGGGAGATGACGGCGATGTAGCCCACGAACATGGCCATTTTGAACAGCCCGTCCCAGGCGTGGAAGGAGAGCTCCTCCACCCCGCCGGACAGCCCCAGGGCCTTGACGCCCAGAGTGAACAGGTGCGGCAGGACCACGAAGAGAAACAGGGCGAACCCCACGGAGGCGGCGATGGTCAGGGTCATGGCCCAGGGCTTGAGCTCCTGGTTTTCCTCCTCCAGGGCCTTTTGGGCCGAGAAGTTGAGCGCCGAGATGCCGTTGACCAGGGTCTCCAGGAGGATGGGAAAGCCGCGCAAAAAGGGCTTTTTGAGAAGCGGTCTGGAGGTCAGGCTGAACCAGGGGCGGTTTTCGACTTCAATGGCCCCGTCGGGCTTGCGCACGGCGATGGCCAACCGGTCTTCGGCCCGGATCATGACGCCTTCCATGACGGCCTGACCGCCGACGGGGGATGCGGACTGACACACGAGGCGCTTGACGAGGCCAAAAATCATGGTGTTCCCTTTGTCGGCCTTTTCACTTGCGCGTCCGGGAAAGGCCGCAGGGAGCTCCCGGACGGGAGGCTGGCGGACGAACCGTACCGCGCCCCGTGCGGGGCGCGGCCGAAATGCGGGCGATCAGGCTGTGGGCTGCTCGAACTTGGCGTACTTCTTCCGGAAGCGGTCGATGCGCCCGGCGGTGTCCACGAAGCGCTGCTTTCCGGTGTAGAAGGGGTGGCAATTGGAGCAGATTTCCACGAGGACTTCTTCGCCCTTGGTGGAAAGGGCTTCGATTTCAGCGCCGCAGTTGCAGCGAATCTTGGCCTTGAAAACTTTGGGATGGATATCTTTTTTCATGTCGTCCTCCATAAATTCCCTGAAAGCGGAATCATGTAATTCATTCTTTTGGACTTGGCAAGGGGCGTCCCGCCCGAAAACCGCACCCTGCGCGCCGCGACCCGGCCGCCCCACGCCTCCCGGCTTGACACGCACGCCCCGGGGCGCGCATGGTGCGTCACATCACGACCACCCGAATCCAGCGGAGACGGCACATGTTCTTCAGGGTTCTCGGTTGTTCCGGATCGGATCTTCCGGGCCATCATCTGACCTCCTTTCTGGTTGACGACACCATCCTGCTCGACGCCGGGTCCGTCACCTCCGCCCTGGACCTGGCCCAGCAGTCCAGGATCACGGACATCTTCGTCACCCACGCCCACCTCGACCACATCAAAGACATCCTGTTTCTGGCCGACAACCTCATCGAGTTCTTCTCCGGGAAAAACCGGCCCCCGGTGCGCATCCACGGCCTGCCGGAGGTCTTGAAAAGCATCGCCGACCATCTGCTCAACGACACCATCTGGCCCGATTTCACGGTCATTCCCGAGCAGGCCCCGGTTTTGGCCTACCACCCCCTGGTGCCCGGAACGGTCATCCAGGTCGGCGACCTGCAGGTGGCCACCTGTCCGGTCAACCACGCCCGGGCCGCCTCGGGATTCGTCTTGTGGTCCGAGGACGGGAAGCACAACGTGGCCTACACCGGCGACACCGGATCAAACGGCCCGTGGTGGGATTTCCTCAACGCCCTGCCCTTTCCCCTGACCAACCTGATCACCGAGGCCTCGTTTCCCAATTCCATGGAGGAACTGGCCCGAATCTCCAAGCACCTGACGCCAAAACTTTTACGGGCCGAGCTGGAACGGCTCACGGTGCGCCCGAAAATCCACATCTACCACATGAAGTCGCCCTTTTCGGCCCAGATCCAGGAGGAGTTGCAACGCGACCTGGCGGGCTACACCTACCACCTGTTGCGCGAGAAGGAGTCGTTTTATTTCTGACGCCGCCGCGCTTCCGAACACCTTTGCCGAGTTTGCCGCCTACCTGGAGGGCCTGGGGCTTTTCCACATGGATCTGCGGCTTTGCCGCATGTCCCGGACGCTTGACGCCCTGGGCCTGGACCGGCCGCCCCAGACGGTCGTCCAGGTGCTCGGCACCAACGGCAAGGGCACCACGGCCACGCTTCTGGCCGCCCTGGGCGCGGCCCACGGGCTGTCCTGCGGCCTTTACACCTCGCCCCATTTCCTGTCCGTGCGCGAACGCATCCGCCGGTACCAGGGCGACCTCCCCGGGGCCGCCGCAACGCCGGGCGCACCGCTTGGCGACGGCTTTTTTTCCGAGGCCGACTGGACGGGCGCGGCCCGAACCGTGCTCGCGGCCACGGCCCCCTTTGGCGACGCCGGTCGGCTGACCTATTTCGAGCTTTTGACGGTCATGGCCGCCCGGCTTTTTGCGGCGCGCTCCGTGGACGTGGCGATCTATGAGGCCGGACTCGGCGGCGACCACGACGCCACCACGGCCCTGCACCGGGACATGACGGTATTCACCCCCATCGGCATGGACCATGCCCACATCCTGGGCCCCACCCTGTGCGACATCGCCCGGGACAAGGCCGGGGCCATCCCCGTGGGGGGGCTGGCCGTGACCGGGCCGCAGGCCCCTGAAGCCCTGGCGGCGCTTGCAAAACGCGCCCGGACGGCCGGGGCGCGGCTGGTTTCGGCCCGCGAGGTGCTGGACTACGACGCGGCGGCCGGGGTCGTGCGGCCCCTGACCGTGGCCGGGCCTCTCATCGAGGCCGCGCCGCTGGGGTTGCCCGGGGCGTTTCAGGCCGAAAACGCGGCCACGGCCCTGGCGGCGTTTTTCCTGCTGGCTGAAAAGCTTCGCATCGCGATACGCCCCGAGGCGGTGCGCCGGGCGCTTGGGCAGACGCGGCTGCCGGGGCGGATGCAACGGCTGCGGCTGCCGGGCGCGGCCGGGGAGCTGCTTGTGGACTGCGCCCACAACGTCCCGGCTCTTGTGGCGCTTGAGGCGGCGTGTGCGGCCGACGGCATTTCCCCGGCGGCGGTGATCTTCACCTGCCTGGCGGACAAGGATTTTGCGGGCATGGCCGGGATCGTGCGGCGGCTGACCACGGGGCCGATCATCGTGCCGGGGCTTTTCTGCCCGGGCCGCACCCGCGATGCGGCGGACGTGGCGCATGGGCTTGGGGAGCGGGCCGAGGCCGTGCCGGACGTGGCGGCGGCGCTGACGCGGGTGCGGGACATCCCGGGGACGGTGGTGGTGTGTGGGTCGATGTATTTATTAGCGGAGGTGATGGGGAGGCTAGACTATTCTCCCTACGTTTACTATTTTCAGTAAAAGTTTCACAATGCTTCGTTTTGGTGGCTATCCCTAGCCCGAAAAACTTATCACACCATTATATTGGCAATTAAGTAGTCACCCATATTCACGGCCAAGGACTTTATTTTTTTAACAAACATGGACCTTGCCATATGATTACCAAAATTAAAATTCATGGCTTCAAATCCATTTGCAATTTTGAACTAAACCTTGGAAAGATAAATGTATTTATTGGGTCAAATGGAAGTGGGAAAAGTAATATACTCGAGGCAATTGGTGTTTTATCTGCCGCTGCATCTGGCCGTGTTGATGACGAATCATTAATTAGAAGAGGTGTACGGCCAGGCCTTCCAAGGCTATACAAATCTTCATTTAAATCTGAAAGAACATCCCCTCACATTTTTTTTACTGCAGAAAATGAAAACACATCATATTCTGTATCTCTTCATAATCCACTAAAAGACCCAAAGAGTGCATGGTCATACAAAACAGAGAATCTTCGCAGCAAAGATACGACTATTGTATCGCGTGGCGTTAAATCTTCGCACAGATTTGATCCATATCAAGGGCTTGCTGCCCTTCGTATCGTTGATCTTGGCGAGACAGATAACGCAACAAAATTGCTTTCAACTTTGCGTGAATATGCTATATATACTCCAAACACACCAACTCTTAGAGGAGTAACACCTGATCTACAGTCCAGAGAACCTATTGGCTTGTCTGGCGGAAGACTAGCCGAGGCTTTACGCGAATTACAGCGCATTGCCAGCAAAGATGAAGATCTTCAAGAAAAACTTGACGAATTTTACTCCACTCTAGAGTGGGCCAGCCATATCGATACAAAACTCACTGCAAATGATTTATTGTCGCCATCTGTTCCGCGAACAAAATATTTAATTCGTTTTACTGATAGGTATATGGTCGACAAAAGGAATACTTTGACTGCCTTTGATGCAAGCGAAGGAGCACTTTATGTAATTTTTTTATCAATTCTTTCCCTTTCACCGTTCATACCATCTCTAATTGCTGTAGACAACCTTGATCAATCATTAAATCCGAGATTAACAAAGGCTTTGATTGGCATGATGTGTGATTTAACAATTAATCACTGGGAAGATCAACAAATTCTCTTTACATCACACAACCCAGCAGCCCTTGATGGATTACCTTTGGACAATCCAAACATAAACTTATTTTCAGTCGACAGAGACAATTACGGCCATACGATAGCTAACAAAATAGACCTGACGGATGCTGTTAAAGAGTTATGCAGAAAGAACGACTGGCCACTATCGAGACTATGGATGATGGGACATTTAGGAGGTGTTCCCAATGTCTAATTTATACATTGGATTAGTTTCCGAAGGCCCAACTGATACTATCATTATACAAAGTGCATTGCAGGCTATTCTCGACCATCCTTTCGTATTAAGCCCAATTCAACCCGAATCCCCCCCCGGACAACTCGGTGCTGGCTGGAGCGGTGTATACAGATGGTGCCGACAGATAGCATCTCCGAATTATTACTCCCTATTGCAACACCCCAGCTTAATGTTATTCAACATAATAATCATTCAAGTTGACGCAGATGTAGCTTTTTCTTCATACTCTTCAGCAAATATATGCGACAATATCAACAACGATTTACCCTGCGCTGAAGATTGGCCACCAATAACAAGATCTATTGAAAATTTAAAGTTGACAATATCGAAATGGACGCACCCCACAAATCATGACAAAAAGACGGTTTTATGCATACCATCGTACTGCATTGAGACATGGTTAGCAGTTGCATTATTTGGAAAATCAGACCCAATCCTAATGAGCAACATCGAGCAAAACACAAATATTTATAACTACATATATGCTAAAAGCAAAACTATTCGCTTTATTCGATTTAAGGATGGCAAACCGAAAAAAATTAAATCAAAATATATTGAATATAAAGACAGGCTAACAAGTGAATGGAATTATATTACAAGGCACTGCACGCAAGCCATAGACTTTCAAAATCATATTTTATTCGCAGCCTCCCAACGATAAAACTGCATAATTGCTTCATGATATTCTCTATTGATTCATCAAAGCCATCATTAAAATCCAACTTTCGTCTTCCCGTGCAGGTGCGCGAGAAGCGCCTCGGCGTCCGCAAACGGCCCGCTCACCCGCCCGGCCGCCACGTCCGCCTCGGCCTCGGCCTCCTTGGCCTGCCACTGCGGCGTCGAAAAATATTCCTGCCCCGCCGGGACCACCTTGGCCGGTTCGATCACGATGCGCCCCGCCTCCTCGCGCACGATGACCTGATCGCCTTCGGAAAGGTGCAGCTTGTCCCGGATGGCCCGGGGAATCGTCAATTGGTGCTTGGGACGGATGGTGGCGATAGGCATGGCGCGCTCCCTGGCAAAAGAGTTGGAAAATAGGAAATTTGGAAATAATGAATTATGGATTTTCTTACTTTCTGATATTCCTGAGACCCACCCTCGTCAAGCCCGGCTGCGGTGATCTTCACCTGCCTGGCGGACAAGGATTTTGCGGGCATGGCCGGGATCGTGCGGCGGCTGACCACGGGGCCGATCATCGTGCCGGGGCTTTTCTGCCCGGGCCGCACCCGCGATGCGGCGGACGTGGCGCATGGGCTTGGGGAGCGGGCCGAGGCCGTGCCGGACGTGGCGGCGGCGCTGGCCCGGGTGCGGGACTTTCCGGGGACGGTGGTCGTGTGCGGGTCGATGTATCTTTTGGCTGAGGTGATGGACCGCTGCCTTTCCTTGTAATCGCCGCGACCGGCGCCGCCCGGGAATCCCATTTCCCCACTTGCCGATGTCGCCCGCTTCATTACGCAAGAGACGCCGCCACGATCCGACGCCTCACGAAAACCAGCTGCCGCGTCATCCCGTTTCTGTCTCCATAACTCCCTTTTCCAGTGGATAATCCAAGCCTTCAAACACCAACCCACGGCGTATGCCCAGACAAGACGGGACATTTCACCAGCAGCAGGGAACGCGCTCTCCGACGTTTTTAAAAACCATGACGCATTTCCCTCTCCCTCGTTTCAGAAAAATGTAATCTTGCTGTCGCCGAATTTATTTCATAGTGTTCCTATAAAATTTGGGCGACTTCACGCCGCAACCACAGCAAGCGAAGGGACTCCATGAAATTCGGCAACCTGCGTATCGGCCTCCGCCTTTTGATCGGCTTTGCGTCCGTGATCGTCATCTTTTCCATTGTCGCCTGGACACAGATCGCCACGATGATGGATTTGGGAGACCTCCAGGACGACGGGGCGAAACGCGCCCAGGACGCCCAGTTCATCGGAGAGGTCGACTCGCGCCTGGAGGCCCTCTACGGGATCATCGCCGACGCGGTGATCAACGGGGATCTGGACAACTCCGCCAAAGACCTGGCCGAGGCCAAGGCCCAGCAGACCAAGGACATTTCCCGGCTCCGGGAGATGGTGGACACCCCGGAGGAAAAACGCAGGCTGGCCGAATTTGAAGCCCTCTATGCCCAATACTTCGCCGCAATGGAAACGAAGATGCTCCCGCTTTTGCGCAAGGAAGGATCGTCGATCAACGCCGGAATCAAGGCTATCGACGCCGAGATCGACGATCTCAAGACCAAGGCCATGAGCAACATCGACGCCATTTTGGAAAGCTTCATCAAGGAAAGCCAGGACGCCGACACCCAATTCGACGCCGTGCGCACCACAAGCATCAAGATGGCCGTCGCCTTCTCCGCCGTGGCGCTTCTGGTCGGCATCGTCGCCGGGGTAGTCGTCACCCTGTCCATCACCCGCCCCCTGGCCAAGGGCGTCACCTTCGCCACGGACGTTGCGGACGGCAAGCTCGACAGCACCCTGTCCGTGGACCAAAAAGACGAGATCGGCGTGTTGGCCCAGGCCCTGCGCACGATGGTCGCGAGCCTGAAGAAACTTCTCGGCGAGGCGAAGTCCCAGGCCGACATGGCCGTGCAAAAGACCCGGGAGGCCGAGACGGCCATGCAGGAGGCCACAGCCGCCAAGGAACAGGCGGAACGGGCCAAGGCCGAGGGCATGCTCCAGGCGGCGCACCAGCTTGAAGATGTCGTCGAGGTCGTGACCTCGGCCTCGGAAGAACTGTCCGCCCAGATCGAGCAATCCAGCCGGGGTTCGGAAGAGCAGACCCACCGGGTGGGCGAGACGGCCACGGCCATGGAGGAGATGAACGCCACGGTCATGGAGGTCGCCAAAAACGCCTCCCAGGCCGCCGAGACGGCCGACAAGGCCAAGCACAAGGCCGAGGACGGCTCCCAGGTCGTCACCCTCGTGGTCAAGGGCATCGGCGAGGTGCAGGATGCGGCGCTGTCGCTCAAAACCGACATGACCTCCCTTGGCAAACAGGCGGAGAGCATTGGCCAGATTCTCAACGTCATCTCGGACATTGCCGACCAGACCAACCTGCTGGCCTTAAACGCCGCCATCGAGGCGGCCCGGGCGGGCGAGGCCGGCCGGGGCTTTGCCGTGGTCGCCGACGAGGTCAGAAAACTCGCCGAAAAGACCCAGTCCGCCACCAAGGAGGTCGGGGACGCCATTCGCGGCATCCAAAACGGCGCCCGCACGAACATCGCCAACGTGGAGCAGGCCGTCCAGAAGATCGACGCGGCCACGACCCTGGCCGGAAAGTCCGGCGAGGCCCTGGCCGAGATCGTGACATTGGTGGATCTGACCACGGATCAGGTGCGCTCCATCGCCAGCGCCTCCGAAGAGCAATCCGCCGCCAGCGAGGAGATCAACCGGAGCATTGAAGACATCAACCGGATCACGTCGGAAACCAGCGACGCCATGCAGCAGTCCGCCCAGGCCGTCAGCGAACTGGCCCGGCAGTCCATGACGCTCAAGGGGCTGATCGACCGGATGAAGGAGGACGGCGGCGAGGTGGCGCAGATTGCGGGCCCAAGCCGCGGCCCGGCGCGCCGGGCCCTGGCATAGGGCCCTCCCACCGGACGGATGCGATGATACGCGCCGCCGCGACCCTGTTGCGGCGGCACGTCGTGCCTTCCTCCCCAGCCGCGCCAGGATGATCCTGCCATTGACACCGCCCGGCCCGCCCCGGTAGTCACGTCGCACGGTTGGTTCTCCACACGGAGACGAACAGGGAATCCGGTGCGACGCCGGAGCGGACCCGCCGCTGTAAGCCTGGCCCGACATCGGGAAGCGCGACGCCCCCCCTTGGCCACTGTCCCCCCGGGGACGGGAAGGCCGGGCCATCGTCCAGGCAAGCCAGAAGACCTGCCAACCCCGCACCCCGAGGCAACGGGACTTTGCCGTCGAGGGGTTCCGGCGGCTTTGCCCTTCCCGTTGCGACCCGCCCCCCTCCCCGGCCCTGTCCCCCAAACCGGCATATGCCGCACCGGCTTTTGCCGGGGGACACCATGACGCGAAAAACCGCTGCGGCGGACGACACCGACATCCCGACCCACGGCCACGGACCCGTCACCCAGCCCCAGGCGCACGACCTTGGGCATGAACATGCGCCCGCGTATGGACATGAACATGAACACGATGGGGCCGAAGGTGGAAACGAACCTGCCCACGCGCATGACCACGACCACGGGACTGGACATGAGCCCGATCATGCACACGGCCACGGACACGACCATGCCCATGAAAACGAACACGGGCATGAGCATGGCCATGAGCACGGACATGAGCACCAGCACGAGCATGGGGACGCGCATGATCACGCTCACGGGCATGGCCACGGCCATCACCACGCCCGGCCCCGCCCGCGCCGGGACGGCATCCTGCTGGCCGCCTTCGGCGCGGCCCTGCCCGAGGCCCAGACCGGCTACGAACTGTTCGCCGCCGAGGTCCGCGAACGCTTCCCGGACCATGCCCTGCACTGGGCCTTCACGGCCCACAAGGTACGCCGCAAGCTGGCCGCGCGCGGGATGCGCCGCGACTCCGTGGCCGAGGCCCTGTCCAGGCTGCACGACCAGGGCGTGACGCATCTGGCGGTGCAGTCCCTGCACACGGTTCCCGGCGTGGAATACCACTGGACCCGGGACCAGGCCATGGTCTACCGCCATCCGCGCAAGGGATTTTTGGAGGTGGGCATGGGCGGCCCCCTGCTGACCAGCGAGACGGACCTCGACCGCGTCCGCCGGGGCCTTGCCTCCTACATCCCCGCCGAACGCCGCCCGGACGAGGCCGTGGTCCTGGTGGCCCACGGAACCTACCACCAGGGGCACCAACGCTACCTCGACTGGGAGGCCGGGGCCAGAACGCAGGATCCATTGCTTTTTCTGGGGGCGCTCATGGGACGGCCCGGGAGCGCGGAGATCATCGGCCGTCTGCGGCAAAGCGGCGCGCGCCGGGTCTGGCTCGTGCCGTTTATGAGCGTGCCGGGACACCACGTCCAGGTGGACGTCTACGGCGCAGGGCCAAGGTCATGGAAAGGGCTGCTGGAGTCGGCCGGGTTCCAGGTCATGGCCAAGCTAACCGGAACCCTTTTGCACGCGCCGTTTCGCGCGGTCTGGATGGAGCATCTTGAGGCCGCAGTTGCGTCATTGGCGAAAGAGGAACCTGTGGGAGCGAACGGCGTCTAATGCGGCGCTCACAAAATAACAGACATCTTCTTTGTGAATATAAATCATGCATTCAGGGTGTTGCGGCTTGAAAACCATCACGGGAAGAATCAAACGCACCACGAGGCCGTCCGTGCAGGACGGACTGGCCGCCGCCGTGCTCCGGCGCACCGCGCAAAGAATCAGCCTGGCCGGACGCGGCACAGGCCAGGACGCTTGGTCTACGCCGCCCCGCTCTCCGGCAGCCGCACCACAAGCGTGGTCCGGCCCGGGACCGAGGCGTCCAACTCCACGTCGCCGCCCAGGGCCCGGGCCATGGTCCGGGCCGAATACGTCCCAAGCCCCGTGCCGTATTTTTTGCCGCTGGTGACGTATTTCTCGAAAAACCGCCCCACGATCTCTTTGGGCGTCTCGCCCGCATTGCGGATGAAAAACGTCAGCGCCCCGGTGTCGATGTCCACCGACACCACCCCGCCCGGGGGCGAGGCCTCGCAGGCGTTTTTGATCAGGTTTTCGAAAAGTCCCGTCAGCAGGAACTCGTCGCCGCGAAGCGGCAGCCGGTCCCCCGGACCGGCCGGACGCCCGTCCAGGCGCAGTTCGAAGCCCACGTTTTTGACCTCGAACGTCCCGGCCAGATTGGTGCGGACTCCCTTGATGATGTCCATGAAGTCGCAGTCCCGCATGGCGACGGCGTAGGTTCCCTTCTCCATCCGGGCCAGATCGGACGTCATCCGGATCATGCCGAGCATGCGCTTTCCGGAATAGGCGACATGGTGCAAGAGCTCCCGCTGGTCCTGGGTCAGGTTGTCCTGATCTTGCAACAACTCCGGGATGCTGATGATGCCCGTCAGCGGCGTGACCAGGTCATGGCGGATGATCTGCTCCACGTCGTCGCGCATCCGCTCAAGCTCCTTGCGCCGCTCGATCTCCCGGGTCAGCGCCGTGTTGAGCTTTTTGACCTTGTAGGCCCAAAGCCCCCCCAGGAACGCCAGAACCAGGACCGCGCCCAATACCTCCAGGATGAACCTGTAGT
Source organism: Desulfolutivibrio sulfodismutans DSM 3696 (assembly GCF_013376455.1). Lineage (GTDB taxonomy): Bacteria > Desulfobacterota > Desulfovibrionia > Desulfovibrionales > Desulfovibrionaceae > Desulfolutivibrio > Desulfolutivibrio sulfodismutans. Next base: position 1,786,232 of record NZ_CP045504.1, read on the forward strand.
CCGTCACGGCCTGGACGTTGATGGACACATGCCGGTTCTCGATCCCGGCCCGCTCGGCCTTGGTGATGGTGCTGATGCCTTTGTTGAGGATGCCGCGCAGGGTCTGGTCGTTGTCGGCGACGCCGATGCACAGGTTGTTGGAATAATAGGGCAGTTGCCCGGCGATCTTGAGGTTGAAAAGCCCTTCCTTCTTGATCGTATAGGCCGCGACGATCAGCGAACGCATGGTCATGTCCGCCTTTTTGGCGGAGACCATGCCCACGGCCTCGTTCTCCGTTTCCGTGACCAGGATCGAAAGGTTGGGATAATCGCGCCGGACCAGCTCTTCCATGGAGGTGCCGCGCGGAAACACGATGCTTTCCCCCACCAGCTTGCCCGGGTCGGAGATGAAGGGGTGCTCCTCGCGGGTGATGAACACGTTGATGTCGCTAAAAATCGGCGTGGTGAAGATGAGCCATTTTTCCCGCTGCGGGGTTTTGTTGAGAAAGCTCAAGATCTTGCAGCGGCCGTCCTTGGAGGCCGCCAGGCTTTCGTCCCAGGAGGCGGTGGGCACCAACTCGAAGCGAAGCCCGGTGCGCTCGGCCACAAGCCGCACCAGGTCGGCGGCGATGCCCTGGTGTTCGCCCTTTTCGTTGATGCTCTCGAAGGGCGTCCAGTCCGGGTCCACACACATGGTGACCGTGCCGTGCTCCCGGATGTAGCGCGACTCCTGCTCGGTGAATTCCAGGGCGAACGCCTGCGACGGGACCAGAAACCAAACGAAGGCCCACAGGGAACAGAATACGTCCCGCCTTCTTGCAGCAATGCCCATCACGCCCTCTCCGGCTGCGCCGCGAACCACAGGCACGGCCCGTTTTGACGATTTTCGATCACGCACCCCGCCCCGGACGGACATAATCCTGCGCCCCTACCGTATCTGCCGCCGCCAACGGTGGATCGTCTCCGGCACGAAGTCGTCCCCGGCCGCCTCCTGGCCCCAGGCCGTGGAGAATTTCGCCGTATCGCCACCGTGCGCGCGCCGCGCCGACCGGAGGAGAAACCACCCTGTCTACAGGTACAACTTCCATGAAAAAAAGAAAAAGACAATGGCAGGGGGGCGGCATCAGCGGCAGGATCGCAGCGAATGGGATTCTTTGCCAGTCTGCTCACAGGTGCGTGATCTGCATATTCCCCAATTTCGCTTGCAAATATTGCGCGACGAGGCGTCGATGGCAGCATTCCGGCGTGGCCTCGCTGCACAGCAGACAGGCCATATGCAAGGCATCCCGTTGGATGCTCCCCTCTATCCGTCTGAACTCAAGCAGTTCGTTGAAGCGGCGTTCATATCCCGGCCAGTCCATGGATTTGCCCCGGTATGCGTCTAGCACGTCCTGGGTCGGCGCCCACTCGGGCCGATGCTCGTATCCGCATCCGCATATCTCTTGCAGAAAAAAGACAAGATCGTCCCGTTTGGCGAATCCCGCCAGTTGGGACACGTTGTTCAGGCGCACGTCGATCACCCGGGAAATCCCGGCGGCGCGAATTCTCCCGAAAAATTCCTTGGCCTTTTTTTTCGTAAAACCAATGGTATAAAGGGATATTTGGCTCATACGGCCTGCCTGTGGGCGGCATCCGGCGCATCGGCCTTGTACGCGATCAGTTTGCCCTGCCGCTGGTAGGCGTCTTCAAGCCGCTCCTGTTCCGAGCGTCCCAGCAGGTCCAGCCTGTCCAGTCCGAAAAGACGCATCAACCGGAGTTCCGCATGCTCATGAGATTCCACTTTCCCGTCAGCAAGAATGTGGCGTATGGACAGTTCGTTCCGCATATTTCGGCATATCAATATCATTCTGTGGCAGGTCACGGGATCCTTTTCCGCGCACATAAGCGCAATGACATGCCGTGTGGCGCCGTCAACGATGCGTTCCAGGCCCTTGCGAAAGGTCGGCAACCGCGAAACACGGGCGTAATCGACCGCATTCCCGTCGTAAACGTCCGGATCGTCATACCTGGCCCCGACCAGATCGCCAAGAAAGACATACTGGACGCCGGAATTCCGCAAGATCTCCTTGAGCTTGTCCCTGTTGTACTCCGGATGCAGGGCGCTGTACGGCATGGATCGTACGTCGGCTATGGCCGTGATCCCGAGCTTTTGCACCACGGCAATGAGTCCTGGGACGTCATACGACGTATATCCTATGGTATAGAGCATATTTTTCCTGTCCCTATCCGGCAAAGCCGCGCGTTTCCGGAAACCACGCCGGGAAGGAATAGACCCCGTTGACCTGGAGCCAATACCCCTCTCTCGAATCGATACGATGACACCGGCCGAGCCCCACCCGGAGAAAGACCTCCTTTTGATGATGGAGAAACCGGGACATGGCGTCAACGGAAACAACGCCGTCATGCCGTGCCTGATACTGCCGCATCTTCAAATCCGCTATGGGCAGATAGGAATACCTGGCGTCGGCCCCGTCGTAGAACGAAAATCGAAACTTCCCATCCCTGCCGATATTGAACCAGCACGCCTTGGGACGAACGCGGACAGTGATGATCGACCTTCCGGGCGGATCAGTTTTTGGAATGCACTTCGGGCATTCCGGGCCCTCCACCTCAAATCCTGCCGCAACGGAATGTGACGCATCCTCTCGCAAAACATCCAAAAACTCCACTGCGGTGCATATCCCGGCGTGCCTTACGCCGGATCGGCGGCAATCTTCAACATGCGGCGCTTCGTTGTCAGACCGCAGGGTGAAGTCTCCCTCCAGGATGGTTCCGGGAAAGATGGGAAATGTCGTGCATTCCTCCCGCGAAAAATACTTCTTTGTCGGCCGGAAGCAGGCGCCGTCCGGATTGATTCCGGCCACGCAATAACAGTCGGGATTATGAAACTCGGTCAGATCGGTGATCACCAAACGCATATGCCGTCCCCCTCAGCTTGCGCAGGGCTATTGCCGTCCACCGTACGTCAACCGCCTTGCCGCCATTCAGGCAACCATGCATATGTGATAAAAGATTCAATTTTTCATATCAATATTTCTCTTCGGACTCTCCCCGAAATGCACCGCCTCCGGCAACCCTCGCATGGCGGTATTGCAGCGACCGCCCCGGTCCCGTGTCATGTTTTCGAAATCGACGTACCCGAATTTTTAAACACCACTTTGAATTGCGTATTCATCAAGGGACGCGCCCCTACCGTATCTGCCGCCGCCAACGGTTGATCGTCTCCGGCACGAAGTCGTCTCCGGCCGCCTCCTGGCCCCAGGCCGTGGAGAATTTCGCCGTATCGCTTTTGGGCCGGGCCCCGTCGGCCAGGGTGGCGAAGGCGAACCGCATGGGCACGGACACCCCCTCCCCCACCACCACCGCCTCCCGGGCCCGCAACGACGGCAGCACCGACAAAAGCCCGGCCGCGTTCTCCGGCATGGCCATGGTCACGAACCGCTGGTCGGCCTCGTTGCTCATGCGCATGGAAAAAAGCGTGTTCATCTGGGACAGGATGGACTCGGAGATCTCCGACGGCCGCTGGGTCACAAGCCCAAGCGACACGCCGTATTTGCGCCCCTCCTTGGCGATGCGGGCCACGGCCTTGCGCGTGGGTTCAAACCCCAGCGTGCGGTCACGCGGCACATAGCGATGGGCCTCCTCACACACCAGAAGCACCGGCGCGCCCTGGCCCCGCCTGGTCCACAGGGCGAAGTCGAAGACCAGTCGGCACAGCACCGACACCACCACGTCCACAATCTCCGAGGGCACCCCGGCCAGGCTGATGACCGTCAGCGGCTTGCCCCCGGGCGGCAGGCGCAACAGCCGGGCCATGACCTCGGCCATGCAGTCCTCCACGCCCAACCCCCCGAACATGAACCCGAACCGCCGGTCCTTGCGCAGGCTGTCGATGCGGGCCAGAAGCCGCAGGTAGGGGATGGAGCTTTCCGGCTTGTCGAGACGCCCCATGCCCGTCTTGAGGATTTCCACCACCCGCAGGAGCCGAAACGGGGCCGGGGTGTCGATGGTCAGGTTGTAGTCCTGGCCCCCGGAGGTGGCGATGAACTCATGCTTGGCCGCCAGCACCGCCTCTTTCAGGATGTTGGCCTCCACCTCGCGGTAGGGCTGCCCGGAGCTGCACAACACATGGGTCATCTCCTCGAAGTCGAGCAGCCAGTACGGCAGGTGCAGATCGTCCGGGGGCACGGGCAGGGCCATGTCCCCAAAGGCGGCGGCATATTCGTCGTGGGGGTCGAGAAGCACGATGTGCCCGTGTCGGCACCGGGCCAGGACCGCGCCCAGGACTACGGCCACGGCGCAGGATTTGCCCGACCCCGTGGTGCCCAGGATGGCGAAATGCTTGCCTAATAGCTCATCCACCAGCACCCGGGCCTCGATGCCCGGATCCTGGTGCAGGCTGCCCACGGCCACGCTTGGGGCGCTGGGCTTGGCGTAGATGAGGGCCAGGTCGCGGGAGGTGGCCCCGTGGACCGGCGATCCCAACGACGGAGAGACGGACACCCCGCGCTGGAACGAAAAATCCTGCGGCCGATCCAGGTCCAGGGTCTCGCCCAGAAGCACCACCTCGGCCAGCCGCCGCCCGACCTCGGGGCGTTCCGGATCGGCCCCCTCCCACCATAGCCGCCCCACCAGCCCGAAGCACAGGCTTATGCCGGTGGCGATGCGCACCATGTCCCCCAGGCGGACGCCGGACGCCGTGGCTGGAACCAGCGTCGCCGTCACCGTGGCCCCGGCCGTCGCCGTCACATATCCCCATTGTCCCGCCTGGGTCATGGCCGCCTCCCGTGGATTATCCGGTTCCCAGGCCAAGGGCCTGGCTCACGGCTGCGGCCAGATCCTTGCGCAGCACCGGTTTGAGCAAAAAGTTCCTGATGCCCAGGGCCTTCACCCGGTCCTTGGACAGGGATTCGCTGAATCCCGTGACCAGGACGATGGGCAGGTCCGGGCGTATGGCCAACAGTTCCCGGCTTAAGTCCGTGCCCGAAAGCCCTGGCATGGTCTGGTCCGTGACCACCACGTCGAAGGCCCCGGGGTCGGCCCGAAACCGTTCCAGGGCCTGCCGGGGATCGGTCTCGGCCGTGACCTGGAACCCCAGGCCCGCCAGAAGTTCGGCCCCGATCTCGGCCAGGGACTCCTCGTCGTCCACGTAGAGGATGCGGCCCCGCCCCGCCGCCGCCCCCAGGGACTCGTCCTCGGCCGTGCGCGCCGTCAGAAACGACAGGGGCAAAAAGACCTCAAAACACGTGCCCTGCCCGACCACGCTTTTGACCTTCACCTCCCCCCGGTACTTGCGCACGATGCCATGCACAACGGAAAGCCCCATGCCCGTGCCCTCGCCGGGCTTTTTGGTGGTGAAAAAGGGGTCGAAGATGCGGTCCAGGATCTCCTTGGGAATGCCGTGCCCCGTGTCGGCCACGGCCAGCCGGGCGTACTGCCCGGGCGGCAGCCCCGGGGCCTGACGGCCCGGGTCGGGCAAATGGACCGTATCCAGGGTCACGGTGAGCACGCCGCCGGACTCGCGCATGGCATGGGCCGCGTTGGCGCACAGGTTCATGACGATCTGCTGGATCTGGGCCGGTTCGGCCAAAACCGTGTCCGGCCCGCCCGCGATGTGCTCCTCGATGGCCACGGTGTGCGGCAGGGTGGCCCGGATGAGCTTAAGCGTCTCCTTGACCAGGGGCGACAGGCGCAACGTGCTCGACTCTTCCTCGGTCTGGCGGCTGAAGGTGAGGATCTGCAACACCAGATCCTTTCCCCGGCGGCAGGCCTGCAGGATGTGCTCCATCCGGCGCAGCAAATTTTCGTCCCCGCCTGCGCCGTCCAGGATCATCTCTGAAAAGCCCATGACAATGCCCAGAATATTGTTGAAATCATGGGCGATGCCCCCGGCCAGGGTGCCGATGGCCTCCATCTTCTGGCTTTGCCGCAGCTTTTTCTCCAAGACCTTGCGTTCGGTCACGTCGTGGGCCACGAACACCGTGCCCAGCGGTTCGTCCTCGGAGAGGTAGATGGGCGAGGCGGTGATCAGAAACTCCCCGTGCAGCCGGGGCAGGGCCAACTCCAGGGAATGGAAGCGCCCGTCGGTCAGGCTGCCCAGCCGCCGGGTCAATTCGCCGCCTGCCTCGGGCAGATCAAAGATGAACGAGGCCGGACGCCCCACCACGTCCTTCGGCGACAGTCCCAGCCGGTGGGCCATGGCCATGTTCAGGCGCTTGACCATCATGTCCCGGTCGATGATGACCACCAGATCCTGCACCGAATCGAAGGTGCCCTCCCATTCCCTCTTGGCCCCGGCAATGAGGTCCGCCACCCGTTCGCGCTCCCGGATTTCGCGGGTGAGACGCTCGTTGGTCTCGGCCAGTTCCCGGGTGCGCTCGGCCACGATGGATTCCAGCCGGGTCTGGAGGGTCAGGAAGTCGCGTTCGGAGCTCCACTTGGAGCACAGGGAGGCTGCGAACTGGCGTATCTCCTGGGGATGAAAGGGCTTTTGCTGATACAGGAGCCGGTCGGCAGGCGGCACGCGCCGGGCCATCTCCTCGGCGTCGATGTCGGAGAAGGCGGTCATGATCACGATCTGGACATAGGGATCCAGGCGACGCATCTCGGCCGCAGCCCACAATCCTCCGCGCCCGGGCGGCATGCGCACGTCGAGAAAGGCCACGGCGTAGCGTCGGCCTGTCTTTAAGCCCTCACGCACGGCGGAAACCGCCTCCTCCCCCTGGCGGCAGACCGTCACCGCATAGCTCGGGGTCTGGGGCTCGGCCGGGGCGGAGGCGTCCGGCGTCCCCCGGGGAAACAGCTCCAGATCGTCGTCCGGGGCCAGAATTTCCTTGAAAAGGACCAGGATTTGCGGCTCGTCGTCGGCCACAAGCACATGGTAGGGTTCGGACGGGCCGATGTGTCGCATGGCTGGCATGGCGGATGTCGTTGGCCTTGTGCGGGCGGGGACGCCCGCAGGCGGCCATCCCCGCCCGGGATCAGGGGGTTTGCGGCGCGTTCGTCCGGGTTTCGTCCTGTCCACTCGGGGCCGGGGCCGGGGCCACGGGCGGCGCATCGGGGGCGGAAACGGGTTTGGCGGCCTTTTGGGCGGCGGCCTTTTCCTGGGCTCTGGCGTCGCGATCATCGACGGGTTCCGGCCCGGGCCCGGCCTGGGGGGCGGCTGCGGCCTGGGGCGTCACAGCGGGGCTCTCCGGGGCGGATTGTCCCGGGGCGGGCCCGGCCTTGGTCCCGGCTGCGTCGCTTTTTTTCTCAGGCTTTTTCCCGGATTTCGCGCCGTCCGCATTCCCCTTGGCCTTTGGCTGGTCCGGCGCAGTTTTCGCCGTGGCGGCTGGCTGGGCCTCGGGCGGCTGGACGCCGGAGGTCGTCAGCCGGTTCAGGTTCTCGGAGGCCCTGCGGTAGAAACGGGGATTTCGGGCGATGGCCTGCTCGAATTCCTCAGCCGCCTTGTCGGCCATGCCCCGCTCCCGGTAGCATACGCCCAGGTTGTTGTGGGCCGCCGCCTCGCCGCCTGCGGCCACGAAGGCCGCATAGGCCTCCTCGAAACGCCCGGCCTGGCACAGGGCCAGTCCGAGGTTGTTGCGGGTGCGGGGGGAATCCTTGGCCGACAGGGAGGCCTGGAAGGCCGCCGCCGCCTCATCGGCCCGGTTCAGGGACAAAAAGGCCAGCCCGAGATTGTTCTGGGTGTCGGCGTCGGTCCCGCCCGTTTCCAGGGCCTTTTCCAGGACAGCCACGGCCTGGTCGTGATTTTGGGCCTGATAATGGGCCAGCCCCAAGGTCCGGGCCGCCTGGGTCATGTCCGGACGGGCCTCCAGGGCCTTTTCCAGATAGCCGACGGCGGCCGTCGGGTTGTGCAGCATCAGGCTGGCGTATCCAGCCCCGTAGAGGGCCTCGGGATCGTCCGGCTGCCGGGACAGGCAGGCCCGGCAGGCGTCCAGGGCGGCCCTGTAGGCGTTTCCGGCCAGCTGCGCCCGGCATTGGCGCTCCAGCACCAGGGCCTCATCAGCCCCGGCCTTCCCGGCCCGGTCATAGGCCTCCAGGGCTTTTTGCGGCTGCCCGGCGGCCAGGGCGGCGTCCCCGGCCTGCAAATGCGCCCCGGCCTCGCCGCCGGGGGCCTTGGCCGCCTTGTCCGAACCGCCGAGAAAGGTTCCGCAGCCCACAAGTCCGGCCAGACCGGCAAGGCAGGCCAAGACGGCGAAAAAACGGCCCATGCGACCAACCATCGTCCCTCCCGTGGTTTGCATCCATTTCCGTAGCGCAAAGCGCCGGGGCGGTAAAGCCGGGCCGCAACACCCGGCTGACGCCACGCCCAGGAACAAAAAAGCCCCCGGCGGCGGAGGCGTAAGGTTGATGGCCACACCCTCGTTCGGAAACCGGGGGGCGTCGGATCGTTCATGCGGTTTTCCCGGTCCAGGCCGGGGCGCGGTTCGGCCTACGGGCCGCACGCGCAGCGGTTAGTTGCAGGTGGCCCAGGGTTCGTTGAGCCGCCTCTCGGCCCGGGAGAGGGCAACAGTGGGTTGAATCGCGGACAAGCCGCCCTCCTCGGACGCGAACATGGGCAGCATCATGGCGGCCTGGAACGATTCCAGCACCGGATAGTTATAGTCCACCTTGACCTCCACGGTGTCGCACGGCCCGCCCAGATCCCCGGTGGTTCCGTCCCCGGCGGAGTTGCTGCCCGGCCAGCTCGTCACCGAGATCGTCGCGCCCTCTGCCACACTTTTTCCCAAAAGGGCCAGTTGCGTCTTCACCTCGGTCTCGACCTGTTCCACACTGCGCGTGTCCGTGTCCACCCCGGCCCCGGAAGAGGCCAGGGCCACGCCCATGCGCACGGCGTGTTGTATGCCGAGGCTGATGCGCATCATGTTGGCCACGTCGAAGATGCCCGTGATGAACAGGATGAGCAGGGGCAGGACCAGGGCCATCTCCACGACCGTGGCCCCCCGGCAGTTGCCGCCCGCGCCCAGGCGACGCAGGGAAACCGGCGGCTGGTTTATTTGTGTGCGATGTGCGTTCATGATGCGTTCCCGTCCTTACCGCCCTGGGCTGCCACACTACGACGAGGTTCCCATGGCCTCATCATAGGGAATGAGCCGATGCCCGAGCTGGCGGCCGATGAGCTTGAACACCTTGAGGATGTCCGTAGCGCTCGGGGCGTCGAAATAGTGGTCCAAGGTGCCTTCCTTGGACGAGGCGATCTGCTTCATAAGCGACACGTCCGTGGCGTCCGAGACGCCGAAGCGGATGGAGAAGATCTCGATCCCCAGCGCCTTGGCCGCTGCGGCCTCGTTCGCCATGGCCGTGTTGAGGCCGCCGCCGTCCTTGCAGTCCGGGAAGTTGGCGGGCGCGGGATAGGTCGTGGACAGGCCCATGCCGAAATAGGAGTTGGTCCAGTAGTTGTTGGGGGTGTACGAAATGCCGTAGGTGCCGCCGCAACGCCCGTCCTCGGTGTCGCCGTCGGTCAAAACGATCATGATCTTGCGGTACTTTTCATCCGAGCTGCCCTCGGTGAACGGCGACGCCGGGGTCAGCACGTGGCTGCCCCACTTGATGCCCTCGGAGATGATCGTGCCCGAGCCTGCGCCGTCGGCGCTTAGGGCCGAGATACGCGACAGGATGGAGGCGCGGTCCGTGGTCAGGGCCTCGACGTAGGAGATGTTGCTGCAGGTATCGGAGTCCACGTTGAGCGACGATCCCGTGGGATAACGGTACTTGGCGGCCTTGTAGACATCGAGCAGCTTGCCGTTGTTGAACGTGCCGTTGGCGTTGCGGCAGCCTGCGGCCACGCCGTCCACGCCCGCGCGCAGGCGGACCATGCCCCGAAACGGCACCATGCCGATCTTGGTGGAGGGGGTGGTGTTGGAGGGCAGGATCAGCTCCACCAGATCCGTGGCCGCCGACTTGACGTTGGCGATGGGCGTGCCCTTCATGCTGCCGGTGGTGTCGAGCACCAGCACGATTTCCAGGTTGTTGAACCCGGCGCAGGCCTTTGCCGTGACTTGGCCGCTGCTGAGTCCGAGAACGCCCATGAGCAGATAGTCCACGTTGGCCTGGCCGACGACGCAGGCGCTGCGGACCTCGGACCCCGGCCCGGCCGAGACCATGGTGGCCTCGGGATAGTTGGCCGAGAGCATCTCCTGGGCCGCAGCCGCAGCGATGCCCTGGTCCATGTCCGGATCTTCGGGCAGGGCCATGCTCCCGGCCAGGGCCGCCGCGTCCACGGCGTTTTGCAGGGCGCGGTCGGCCAGGTACATGCGCCCGCCGTCCACGGCCAGACCCGCCGCGCCGATGATCGCAGGCAGGGCGATGGCCAGAAGCGGCGTGATGGCTCCCCGGCGGCTGTGGTCCCTAGGGCAGCGGCATGACCGTGCTGGCCGTAAGCGTGCGATTCCACCCGCCAAGCATGTCCAGATCCGGGTAAGGTAGGTCGGCCTGGGACTGGGCGGCGATAACGGTCTGGTAGACATAATCCACCTTCACTTTCACGTTTTTTTCCGATTCCGTATCCGTCACGGTGATTTCGACAGCCGGATCAGCGCCATCCAGGCCGCTGGTCAGGTTTTTCACCAGATCCGACGCGCCCGTGGTGTCGCCGTTCTCCCGCATCACCAGCCGCGCCGCTTCGCGAGAGGCAGACAGGATCGTTGAATATTCTCCAAGAATTTTGGAGCCCTCCACCAGGATCATCAACAGCGGGGCCAGGACGAAGGCGGTCAGGACGGCCATCTCCACGGCGGCGACGCCCCGCTGGGAGTCGTGGCCTGTCGGCGTTATTCCGGGGACCGGTCTGTTCATGGTGGCCCCTCCTGTGTGGTTGAAGAATTCCCGCCCCGCGTCGAAAGCGACGGAGGTGGTTCCTTGCAGGTAGCAACAACCGTGCAACCGCTACATGCGGCCCTGGCGGGGTTCCCCGGAGGACGCCGCCGCAGGTGATCAACACGCCGTGAAGCCTTGGGAAATGCCCGAGACCTCATCCCCGGCGTGCGAACCGTGGGGGGCGTGCGCCGCCCCGGGCGGGGCCGCCGCAACCGGTCACTGGTCCACGATCCGTGGACTGAAAGCCTCCGTTTGCCTGGCGGAATCCATTTCCTGTGGAGCGCGCGGCATGCCGGTGCGCCAAACATGTGCGGCCCTGTCCGCACTGCGGGATTCCCGGCCCGGCTGGCGGATGGTGCGGCGCGGCGATGCAGACAGCGGCCTGAGCGTGAATCCACGGACTGTGGAACGAGGAGGGAGGATGTGGCCGAATGGCGGACGCGGGACGCTGGTGCAGTCGGCGGAGAGAGGGCAGAAAGGCGACCAACGCGACGCGGCCACAGGGCGCTGCCATGGATGCCGGGAGACGCTGTGCAACGACGGAAGCTGCGCGCCCGGAGGTCTGTCGCTGCCGTGAACGCCGGGGCGGCGCGCCTGGACGCGGAGACGGCCGGGGAACGGACGCGGTCGGCGGGAAACCGGGCCGGGTTGACGGTGGGGCAAATGTGCCCTATATGATGAAGGCATGAAGTGCCGGGAGTTTCTCAGGCGTCTTGCCGCCCTCGGGGTGGTGATTGAACCGGCCCGGGGCAAGGGCGGGCACTGCCTGGCGCGCTTGGCCGGGAAAAAGGCCCCCATCCCGGTGCACGGCGACATGGATCTGGGGCCGGTCTTCATCAAGAAACTGTGCCGCCAACTGGGCATCGACCCGAAGGAACTGTAAGGCCATGCGCTATGCGGTCAGGCTGACCCCGGACGAAAACGGAACGGTCGTTGCCGAGGTCCCCGAGCTGCCGGGAGTCATCACTGTTGGAACCGACGCATCGGACGCGCTGGATATGGCGCTGGATGCGGCGCTGACCATGCTGTGCGCCATGATGGACGAGGCCGAGGATATCCCGCCGCCCTCGGAAATCGAACCCGGCGAAGCGTTTCTTGAGCTGCCGCCCATGGCCGTGGTGAAGCTGGCCGTGTACCAGGGGATGCGGGACCAGGGCGTGAGCCAGCTCAAGATGGCCGCGCGGCTGCATACTGACCCGAAATCCGTGCGGCGGTTGCTTGATCTGTACCACCGCTCAAAGTGGGATCACCTTGAAATGGCGCTGGAGGCGCTGGGATACCGAGCCGTGGTGCGGGTCGAGCCGTCGAAGGTGTATAAGGGGTTTTTTGGGGGTGAGGTGAAGGAGAGGGTTGTGGGATGAAGGGCGGCCCGCCCCACGTCCCCTGCCCGGGATGACGGCGCGCCACGTCCGACGCGCATGGCGGTCATGCTGGGAACGCGTCGTGTGCGGCCGCCGCATCGCCGGTCAATTGCTCAAGGGGATGACCACCGTCTTCGTCGTCTGGGTCGGTCCTTCATACTCGAAACGAAACGGGGCCTTAAAGGGCTCCGTCACCGGGAGCGTCACCGGCACGAGCGGCGAGGCAGGTATTGTGGACGACAGGTTGTAGCACGTGCCTTGCGCCTTGTAGCTTAGATATGCCAGACTCACCACGCTGGTGCGCGTCACGTAGTAGGCACCATCATATTTGAATACCTGTGGGAATATCGTAAAATAATCATCCCCGAAATATTTGTCGCCCTGACAGTTTGCCTGGTTGTAAAAGACACCGCTGTTGTACAAGTCTTCAATGGAATACGTCAGATCATCTTGTGTCGCGTAACTGAATCCCATCACCGCGTTGAGTTGCGGGTTGTAGATCATGGCGATGGGACGCACACCGGTCTGGATGGCCTGCTGGACCAGATACCCGAGGAATTGGTTCGCCGAGTCGTAGACCTTGATGTCGGCTGTGGCGTGCGACCAGCTAGCCAGGACCATGAGAAAGAGAATCAGACCCGTCAGCCGTTTCATGATGATGCTCCTGCGGTTCGTACACGGTTGCGTATGGGGTGGAATATGTGCAAATGCGTTGCCAATGGCAAGTGGAACGTGCGGGGGGGGACTGCGGGGAAAAGGCGCGGGGTCACGCAGATGGCGCGGGTGGCGAGCTGCGGGGTGGCGTGCGGGGAGATTGAGGCGGTTCGGTACCTCGACGTAGTGCGGGTGGAGCCGTCGAAGGTGTATAAGGGGTTCTTTGGGGGTGAGGTGAAGGAGAGGGTTGTGGGGTGAAGGGGTATCGCTCTACAAATCAATCTTGTAACTTTTTTATCCAATCATCATAATCTATGTTATTTGAGTTGGACCGCATCTCATTCTGTATATTCTTTTTCATAATGTCCAAATCAAATCCAACTTTATATTTCAATATTTTTTCAACAATGAAAACATTAAATCTGATTCTATCCTTGAACCTTTGAATAAATTCATATAACCCCCCAGAAAAATGCTCTTGTATCCCCATAAATTGCTTTTCACACATCTTTCTATATTCTCTTGCCCGTCTCTTTAATTCATATATATCAAAAAGCATTATTTCTATTGCTTTGTAAACAACAAACCTTTCTTCCAGTGTAATGTCAACAGAGTTTTGCACATCATTTTTTAATATCAAATAAATATCCCATGGATGAGTTCTCAAATACATCTGAACTTTGTCGTATATATCATTAAATAATTCATTTTCAATTGAAAGTTCAAATCGTACTGATTCATCTTTAAATGCGTAAACAATTTTTTCCAGCAAACAACATCTTGAATCCTTTTTCACTTTCTTTTTGCCAACAACATCGAGTAAATATGCAACCCATGACCCAGCACCTGCAGCAAGAAAAGCGCCAACAGTAGGCCCAATTACTTCTGGCTTCCACCACGGCGACTCTTGATATTGAAAAGAAAGATATAAAATTCTTGACAAAACAAAAATAACAAGCGATACAAAAAAGAAAAATAACACGTCCCTTAAATTAATAAATTGCGTGCATATCAATTTTAATTTTTTAAATATCTTTTTCATTTGAAAAGAAGGCTCAAGTTAATTCAAATATCATAATTAGCTTTTATGAGCTAGCACAACAAAGCCTTTACAATCCAGGTAACTTGCATCACCCCGCCCGTCGCATCGCCGCAGTCAGCACCCCCGCGCCAACCAGCACGCCGCCGCCGGTTTTGCGGATGGCGGCGACAACGCCCGGTCTGGTCAGGCGGCTGCCCGCGCTGGCGGCAAGCGCCGCGTACATATAGGCATTGACCACGCCGAGCAGGGTAAATGTCGCACCGAGCAGCACCAGTTGCGGCGGCACGGGATGCTCATGCGACACGAACTGCGGCAGAAACGCGATGAAGAACATGATGGTTTTGGGGTTCAGGACCGTGACGCAAAAGGCCTGGGCGAAGCGGGCTTTTTTGGCGGCCAGCGGGTCGGCGGCCACGACCCCGCCCTTTTCGCGGATCATCTTCACCCCGAGCCAGACCAGATAGACCGCGCCGATCCATTTCACGGCCGTAAAAAGCGCGGCCGAGGTCGCCAAAACCGCCCCCAGCCCCAGCATGGACAGGGTAATGGCGGTCAGATCGCCGAGCGCCACGCCCGCCACCAGCGGCAGGACGTTACGTTTCCCGTCCGACAGCCCCCGGCTGATGAGCAGCATCACGGTCGGTCCCGGGATGACCAATATCACGACGGACGCGGCCACGAAGGCCAGATACAGTTCCACGGGCATATCATTCTCCTCACGCTTCCCACATACGCGCTTCCCTATCCGGATTCAAGCGACCCTCACCATTTTCTCCAGGCGACATCCCTTGCCGTGCGCCTTTCCATCGCCACGGCAGCCAGGAAAAGTACTCTCGCGCGAACCGCCTGCGTTTCCGGGCGTTGATCCGGCCGCGAAGCGGCGGATCGACGCCCGAATCCAGGGGGTCCGGGGGAAATGATTTCCCCCGGGAAATGCCTTTCTCTTCCTGCCTCGCGCTACGAGTCCATGCCGCATCTCCCACACGCGCCGCACCCGGCGGGCGGGCATTTGGCGGTGGGCACGGCGTCCTGGTAGCGTTTCCATTCGCGCCACAGGTAGTCGCGGCGCACCCCGACATCGATGATCTCCCAGGGGAAGACCTCGTCCGGCTCGCGCTCACGATCGATGTAAGGCGTGGAGTCGCCGTCCCAGGCGTACAGGGCTTTTTTGAAATTGCCGCCGTTTTTAGCGGCCAGGAGGATGAGCTCGAAGAGCCGCTCGTCGCCCCGGGCGAGGAGCCCCTGCACCCGGGCGGCGAACGCGCCGTCGAGGCTGTAGCGCATGCCCTTGTGCGGGGCCACGGCCTGCCGCAGGCGCTCGCCATCGGCCTTGATGTCGTCTTCCGAGGCCATTTTGGCCCACTGCATGGGCGTAAACGGCTTGGGCACGAGGCAACTGGCGGCCAGGGTGGCGTGCTGGATGCCGCGTTTGCCCTGTCCCACGCGCCCGGCGGCGTGGACGCGGCCCATCAGTCCGGCCAGTTCGTCGTAGTCGGCCTGGGTTTCGCCGGGCCAGCCCACGATGCAGTACATCTTGAGGTGGTTGACGCCGAACTCCCCGGCCAGGGCCACGGCGGCCAGGAAGGCGTCCTCGGAGAGGTTTTTGTTGGCGGCGCGGCGGATGCGGGCGCTTGGGCCTTCCAGGGCCAGGGTCAGGGTGCGCGAACCGGCGGCGCGAAGGATGGCCAAAAGCTCGCGGGTGACGCCGTCGGCGCGCACCGAGGCCAGGGAGAATTTGACGCCGCGCTCGGCCAGGGCGGCCAGAAGCGGCAGCAGGTCGTCCCAGTCCGTGAGCGCGGTGCCCACGAGGCCGACCTTTTGCGGCCGCGTGCGGTCCACGAGGGCCAGCACCTCGTCCATGCCGACGTGGCGCGGCGGCCGGTAGACGAACCCGGCGGCGCAGAACCGGCAGCCGTAGGGACAGCCCCGGTTGACCTCAATGAGCAGCATGTCCTTGAATTCCGCCTCGGGCGAGACGAACGCGGAATGGGCCGGACAGGTCAGGACGGTGGGAGAGCCCGGGTCGCGATGCACGGCCCGGCGCACGGGCAGGGGCGAGCGGCCCGGGACCAGCACGCCCGGCATGTCGGCCACGGCGGCCAGAAGCGCGGCCTTGCCGCCGCCGGATGCGGCGTGCTCGCGGATGCGGTCGAGAAATTCCGGGAAACCCGCCTCGGCCTCGCCCACGAAGGCCGCGTCCAGGGCGGGCAGGATGGGCGCGGGGTTCATGAAAAGAAGCGGCCCGCCCGCCACAACCAGGGGATAGCCCGGCCGGTCGACGGCCAGGGGGGGCAGGTCGACGGATAAAAGCGCGGCCACGGCGGCGGCTAAGTCCTCTTCGTAGCCAAGCGAAAAGGCGATGACCGGGAAGTCGGAGAGGGGGCGGCCGGAATCTTCGGATACGGCCTTGCCCGGGCCGGAGTAAAACACCCGTTCCACGGCCAGGGCGGGATGCTGCGAGACCAGGGCGTAGACCGCCTGCCAGCCCAGGGCCGACAGGGCGGCCCGTGGCGGCCCCGGAAACACCAGGGCCACGGGGAGCCGCCCGCCCCATTCACGCCGGGGCGGGCGATCACGACCGAAGAAGACCGGGGAGGGAGGATCGCGCCTCACGGCAGCGGACGCCGTCAATCCGCCTGCATGCGGATAAACGACGGAATCTCGAATTCCTCCTCATCGAAAATGAACTCTTCCTCGCCAGGGGCGTGGGCCTTGACCGGCGGCTGCACCGCTACAGACTCGGGGGTCTTTTTGACCCCTTTGCGGATGTAGGCCGGGATGTTGTAGTCGTTGGCCGTGGCCGAGGTCAGGATCTTGGCCGCCCGGGGGCTCTGCATGACGCCGCCGCCGACGCTTGAGGGCTGGGCCGGGACGCCGCCGCCGCTGGGGCCGGACGAATTGGGCGTGCGGGTGCGGCTTAGGGGGGTCACGTTTTCCGCGTGGCGTTCATCGGCCTGCCGCGCGGCGGCGGTGGAGGCGGCCAGGCGTTCGCTGTCGATGCCTGTGGCGATGACCGTGATGCGCATTTCGTCCCCGGCGTCCTGGTCGAAGACCGTGCCGAAGAAAACCTTGGCGTCCTCGTGGACGGCCTCGGTGATGGTGGAGGCGGCCTCGTCCACTTCCTCGATGGTCAGGTCGGGACCGCAGGTGATGTTCATGAGCACGCCGCGCGCGCCGTCGATGGTCACGTCTTCCAGAAGCGGGCTGGTGATGGCCTTGAGCGCGGCCTCGCGGGCCCGGGATTCGCCCCGGGACACGCCGAATCCCATCATGGCCAGTCCCATCTCGGACATGACGGCCTTGACGTCGGCGAAGTCCAGGTTGATCAGGCCCGGCACCATGATCAGGTCGGAGATGCCCTTGACCGCAAAATACAGCACCTCGTCGGCCTTTTTGAGCATTTCCAGAAAGGTGGCCTTTTTGGAGGCCAGGGACAGCAGGCGGTCGTTGGGGATGGTGATGATGGAGTCCACCACCTCGCGCAGGGCCTGCACGCCCTTTTCGGCCTGGAGCAGCCGCTTTTTGCCTTCAAAATAGAAGGGCTTGGTGACCACGGCCACGGTCAAGGC
The DNA here is from genome assembly GCF_013376455.1 of Desulfolutivibrio sulfodismutans DSM 3696. Lineage (GTDB taxonomy): Bacteria > Desulfobacterota > Desulfovibrionia > Desulfovibrionales > Desulfovibrionaceae > Desulfolutivibrio > Desulfolutivibrio sulfodismutans. The sequence continues at coordinate 1,803,652 of NZ_CP045504.1, forward strand.
TCCGATCTCCTTGGCCGCCTGGGCGATGACCGGCGCGGCCCCGGTACCGGTGCCGCCGCCCATGCCGGCGGTGATGAACACCATGTCCGCGTCGCCGAGCGTCTCGCGGATGAGGTCGATGCTTTCCAGGGCGGCGTCGCGGCCGACCTCGGGATTGGCCCCCGCGCCAAGACCCTTGGTCAGCTTCTCGCCGATCTGAAGGCGAAACTCGGCCTTGGATTTGCTTAAGGCCTGCATGTCCGTATTGGCGGTGATGAAGGTGACGCCCTTAAGCGCCGAACAAATCATGTTGTCCACGGCATTGCTGCCGCCGCCCCCTGCGCCCACCACTTTGATGCGTGCGCTCGATTCGGTGTCCAGTTCGAAATATTCCATGTCCATTCCCTCCCCCTCGATAGTCTCCTTGAATGCTCCCCGAAAAAACCCCAGCCGCCCTACTTCACATCAACAAACCACTTGCGCATCCTCCCCAGAATGCGATTGAAAACATTCTCGTCGCGGATGCGGAACCGCTGCTCCACACCCTCTTTTTCGGCGCCGTACATGAGAAGCCCCACCGCCGTGGCGTACTTGGGGCTGTGAACCACGTCTTTTAAGCCGCCCACCTTGTCCGGGTAGGCCACCCGGGTGGGCAGGTTGAAAATCTGCTCGCCAAGCTCCTGGATGCCTTCGATCAGCGCCGTGCCGCCGGTTAAGACCACGCCCGCGCCGATTAAGCCCTTCATGCCGGAACGGATGAGCTCCTGGTCAACCAAGGCCAGCATCTCCTCCACCCTGGGCTCGCAGATCTCGGCCAACACCTGGCGCGACAAGCGGCGCGGTTCCCGGCCGCCCACGCTTGTGACCTCGATGACCTCGTCTTTTTGCACCAGGTCGGCCAGGGCGCAACCATATTTCACCTTGATGGCCTCGGCGCTGGCCATGGGCGTGCGCAGCCCGAAGGCGATGTCGTTGGTCAGGTTGGTGCCGCCCAGGGCCAACACGGCCGTGTGCTTGATGGAATCGTTGGCGAAAAGGGCCACGTCCGTGGTGCCGCCGCCCAGATCCACCAGGGCCACGCCGATCTCGCGCTCCTCGTCGGTCAGGACCGCCTTGGCCGAGGCCAGGGACTCGAGCACGATGTCCGAGACGTCCAGGCCCGCCCGGTGGCAGGAGCGGATGATGTTCTGGGCGCTGGTCACCGCGCCGGTGACGATGTGGACCTTGACCTCCAGGCGCACCCCGGCCATCCCTAAGGGGTCGGCGATGCCGCGCTGGTCGTCCACGATGAATTCCTGGGGCAGGATGTGGATGACCTCGCGGTCCAGCGGGATGGCCACGGCCTTGGCCGCGTCGATGACCCGCTCCACGTCGCGCTGCCCCACCTCGCCGCCCTTGACGGCGATGACCCCGTGGCTGTTGAAGCCCTTGATGTGGCTCCCGGCGATGCCCGCATAGACCGAGCGAATCTCGCACCCGGCCATGAGCTCGGCCTCTTCCAGGGCCTTTTTGATGGACTGCACGGTCTGCTCGATGTTGACCACCACGCCCTTGCGCAATCCGTTGGACTGGGCGGTGCCGATGCCCACCACGTCCACGCCCTCGGGCGACAATTCGCCCACCACCACGCAGATCTTGGTGGTTCCGATATCCAGTCCGACAATGAGTTCCGACTTGGCCATGGCCTCCTCCCCTTCCTGTCTCCACGATGTTCGCCGCCCCGTCCCCGAACGCCCCCACGCCGAAAGACGGGACCGTTGCGACTATGACTTTTTTTCCACCCAGACCTTGTCGTCCTGGGCGGTGATGACCCCAACCTTGTCCAGCTCCCCGCGCCGCTTGAGATCGGCCCACACGAGGTTTAGGCGATGCAGGTTCTGCATCCAGTTTTCCGAGCCGATGCACATGAGGATGTCCGAGTCCATAAGCTGGACCTCAAGCCCGCGTCCCCAACTCAAACGTATCCAACCCACCTGGCTGAAACGGAACGGGGCGCGGTGCTCGCCGACGGTCCTTTTGAGCTCGGCCAACAGGGCCAGACGCTTTTCCATTCCGGCCTCGACCTCGATCTGGGGCAGGGAAACGAAGGTTCCCGCCTCCACCCTGTCGATCAGGCGGCCGGATTCGTCGCAATAATAAAGGCCGCCCTGATGATGCACAAGATAGGCTGGCACGCGTTCCACGATCTGGATGGACAACGATCCCGGCAAAACCCGCTTGACCGTTGCCGATTCGATCCACGGGTCTCGCGTCAGCGCCAGACGAATTTGTTCCATGTCCAGGGACAGCAGGTTGTCGCCCGGGGCGATCTCGGCTAGGGCCCGCACATGATCCTGAGACAGCCGGGAGACCCCGGCGATGTCCACGTTGGTCAGATCGAAATAATTCACCGTGGTCAGCCAGCGATATCCGGCCAAAAGACCGACGCTGACGGCCACAATGACCGCTGCGGCGAATCCCATGGTCATGATCCTGGCGAAAAACCCGCCCACGGAGCTGAAGCTGACCCTGGAAGCTCGCGGCTGGGAAAACCGGGCGGCAGCCAGGGCGCGGTTGCGGTTGCCGCCCAGGCGCCAACCGCGCGTCGGGGACGGTTTGACCGGCGCGGCCACGCTGTAGGCGTTTTTTCGCTTCTTGGAGATGGCTATGCCACCGGAGATGCCGCCAACCCGCACGCTCATGACACCACCCTCACCTCAAGCTCCAGTTCATGGCCGAACTTCGACCGCACCGCCTCCCGGGCCGCATCGATCAACGCAAAGGCCTCGTCGCTCGCCCCCCCGCCGCGATTGACCAGAAAATTGGCGTGCATGGCGGAAAACTCCATGCCTCCCAGACGCCTCCCCCGAAACCCGGCCAGATCCAGGAGCCTCCCGGCGCTCTCGCCGGGGGGGTTTTTGAACAGGCACCCGGCCGTGGCCGCCGCGATGGGCTGGGTGGCCTTTTTTTTCTCCAGTGCGGCCCGGGCCTCCTGCCTGACAACCGCCTCGGCCGCGACGGAAAAATCGAAAAGAACCCGGGCGATCATGAAAAACCCCGTAACGCCCGTAAGCGAAAACCGGCGGTAGCCCGCAGTAAACCTGTCCGGCCCGAAAAACTCCACCCCATCCTTTGGCGTCCAGGCCCAGACCCCGGCCAAAACCCCGGCCATGTCCCGGCCATACGACCCGGCGTTTCCGGCCACGGCCCCGCCGACGCTCCCCGGAATACCGGCCATCCCCGAGATGCCCGCCAGCCCGTGCCGACTGCACCAGGACACCAGCCGTCCCAGCCTGAGGCCGCCCCAGGCCGCAACCCGGACCCGGCCGTGCGGCGCGCCGGGGACTGGCTCCGGGTCGTCGCCGCGCGAAAGGCTGACCACGGCCACATCAAGCTCCCGGTCCACGGCCAGGAGGTTGCTGCCGCCGCCCAGGGCCAGGGGCCTTGCGCCGACGCGGGCCAGGGCGTCCGCCAGCCCGTCCAGGTCGGCCAGGGCCGCCGCCCGGATCTCAGCCCGGGTCTTTCCCCCCAGGCCAAGGGTCGTGCGTCGGGCCAGAGGCGGCCCGTCAAGGATTTCAAGCCCCACCTTCCCGCTCCAGAAAATGCTGTCCCACCTGCCACACGTTGCCCGCGCCCAGGGTCAAAAGGAGGTCGCCCGAGGCCAGCACGTCCGGCAGGGCCTCCTCAACGGCGGCGAAGTCCGGATAAAACGACACCTTGGTCTTGCTCACCTGGCGGATGCCCTGGGCCAGGCTCTCGCCGGAGACGCCGGGGATGGGCGACTCCGAGGCCGGATAGATCTCGGTCAGGACGAGTTCGTCCACGCCCTCGAAGCAGCGGCAGAACTCACCGAAAAGGGCCTGGGTGCGGGTGAAGCGATGGGGCTGAAAGACCACCACCAGCCGCTTGTCCGGATAGCAGCTCCTGGCCGTGGCCAGGGTGGCCCGGATCTCGGCCGGATGGTGGCCGTAGTCGTCCACCACCGTGACCCCGGCCGCCGCCCCCTTGAGCTCGAAGCGCCGACCCACGCCGGCGAATTTGCTGAACGCCCCGGCCACGGTGTCCGCCGGGATGCCCGCCTCCAGGGCCACGCCCAGGGCCCCCAGGGCGTTTTGCACGTTGTGGCGGCCCGGATGGTTCAGGCGCATCTCGGCCAGAAACGCGCCATCAAGAAACACCTCGAAGCGGCTCGACGAGCCCAAGCGCAGGATGTTGCCGCGCAGCCTGGCCTTGTCGCCGAATCCGTAGGTCAAAACCGGCCGGTTGACGCGGGGCAGAAGCCTGGCCACGCCTGGATCGTCCAGGCAGACCACGTTGACGCCGTAAAAGGGGATGGCGTTTAAAAACCGCACAAAGGCGTCGTCGATGGCCTGCTGGCCGGAATAAAAGTCCAGGTGGTCGGCGTCCACGTTGGTGACCACGGTGGTGATGGGCGACAGGCACAAAAAGGAGCCGTCGGACTCGTCGGCCTCGGCGATGAGGTATTCGCCCTCGCCCAGGCGCGCCCCGGCCCCGTAGGCGTTTAAGCGGCCGCCGATGATGACCGTGGGGTCAAGACCGGCCTCGGTGAAGATGGTGGCCAAAAGGGAGGTGGTGGTGGTCTTGCCGTGGGTTCCGGCCACGGCGATGCCCGTACGCAGACGCATGAGCTCGGCCAGCATCTCGGCCCGGGGGATGATGGGGATGCCCCGGGACCGCGCCTCCACCAGCTCCGGATTATCGGCGGCCACGGCCGAGGAGCGCACCACCACGTCGGCCTGACCGACGTTCTCCCGGCCATGGCCGATGGCGATGTCCGCGCCAAGCTGCTTTAAGCGTTTGACCACCGGGCCGTAGGCCAGATCCGAGCCGCCCACGTCATAGCCGAGATTTAAGAGCACCTCGGCGATGCCGCTCATGCCCGAGCCGCCGATGCCCACCATGTGGATGCGCCGCACCTTGGTGCGCATGCCGCCCTTTCCTGCTGCATCAAGCCCGCTCATGACCGGCCTCCGGTGCACGTCCGCGAGGCGGCCAGGGCCGACAACTCGTGGGCGATGGTCTCGGCCGCCCTGGGGGCGGCCAGTTTCCCGGCGGCCAGGGCCATGGCCGAAAGCCGCTCGGGATGATCAAAGAGGTTCAGCACCAGATCGGCCAGCGATGCCGGGTCCAGGCGTTTCTGATCGATGACCACCGCCGCCCCGGCCTTGGCCATAAACGAGGCGTTCACCGTCTGGTGGTCGTGGGTGGCGAAGGGAAAGGGTATCAGGATGGCGGGCTTTTTGGCCGAGGTGATCTCGGCCAGGGTGCTGGCCCCGGAACGGGCGATGATCAGGTCGGCCCAGGCATAGGCGGCAGCCATGTCCTCGATGAAATTTTCAATGGCCAACTCCCCCGGCTCGGCGCGGCCCGCCGCACGCCGGGCCTCGGACGTCTCGCCCGCCGCCTCGGCCACCCGCTCGAAATCGGCCCGGCCGGTCTGGATGGTCACCTTGATGCCGGAATCGAGCAGCCTGGGAAGGGCCGCCAGCACGGCGGTATTGATGGCCTGGGCCCCCTGGCTGCCGCCCAGAACCAGGACATTTCGCGAACCAGCGTCATCCTTGGCCGGGGCCTGCCACATGGCCGCGATGTCGTGGCGCACGGGGTTGCCGGTGTGCACGGTCTTTCCTGCGGGAAAGACCCCGGCCTCGTCAGGATAGGTGACGAAGACCCTGGAGACGATTTTCCCTAAAAGCTTGTTGGTCACCCCGGGAACGCTGTTTTGCTCGTGCAGGGCCGTGGGGATGCCCAGAAGCCGCGCCGCCACGACCGGAAAAAAGCTAGCGTAGCCGCCGAATCCAGCCACCAGGTCGGGCCGAAACGTGCGGTAAAACCCCATGGCCATGATGATGGCCCGGGTGGACAAGACCCCTTCCGCAAAACCCCGCAGGCCCCGGCCGAACACCCCTTTGGCCGGAAGGGACACGAAGCGCAGTCCGGCCTTGCGGGCCAAAACGGCCTCAGGGCCATGGCCGCCCACGAAGGCGACCTCCAACCCCGGGTGCATGACCCGGAGGGCCTGGGCCACGGCCAGGGCGGGGAAGATGTGCCCGCCGGTGCCGCCCGTGGTGATGGCCAGCCGCTTCATGGCGTCTGCCTCCTGGAGAGGTTGAGCAGCACCCCGACGCACAAAAAGCAGGCCACCAGAGACGATCCGCCGTAGCTTAAAAAAGGCATGGCCACGCCCTTGGGCGGCACGCAGCCCAGGACCACGGCCAGATTGAGCAGAAAGCCGAGCCCCAGCACCAGGGCCATGCCGTAGGCCGTGAACCGGTCGCGCAGATCGTCCTGGGACAGGGCGATGCGAAAAGCCCGCCACAAAAGGATCGCGATGCACAAAAAGACCATGGACACGCCGATAAAGCCCATTTCCTCGCCTAAAACGGCCATGACGAAGTCCGTATGGGCCTCGGGCAGATAGAAAAGCTTCTGCTTGCCCGAACCGAACCCGGCCCCGGTGATGCCGCCGGACCCGAAGGCGTAGAAGGACTGCACCAACTGGTAGCCCACGTTCTGGGGATCCTTAAAAGGATCGAGGAAGGCGAACCAGCGTTTGAACCGGTAGGGCGACTGCACGATGAGAAGGCCAATGGCCCCGGCTCCGAAGAGCACGGACACGAAAAGATAGGTCATCCGGGTGCCGCCCACCAGGCTCATGAGAAAAAAGAGCATGCCCAGAAAAACCGCGCCGCCGAAATCGGGCTGCAAAAGGAGGATCAGCCCAAGCCCCCCGGTGACCACGACGGGAGGGATGAATCCCACGCTGAACGACCGCACCAGCTTCTGCTTCTGGCTGAAAAAATAGGCCAGATAGAAGACCAGGGCCACTTTGGCAAGCTCCATGGGCTGGATGGAGACCCCGCCCAGGGACAGCCAGCGCCGCGCGCCGCCGGCCTTGACCGAAAACGGCGGAATGAGCGTCAGGCATAACAGCCCGATAATGGCGAAAAGCCACAGATACACCGGGGCGTACATGAGTTTTTTGGGCATCTTGGCGAAAAAGAGCATGACCACAAGCCCCACCAGGGCGTACATGGCCTGCTTGCGGAAATAGAAGTATTTGCTCTCCATGGCCCGCTCGGCCATGACCCCGCTGGCCGACAACACCATGATCAGCCCCAGCCCGGCCAGGACCAGAGTCGCGCCCAACAGCCAATAGTCCATGCCGTTTTGCTGGCCGGACAGTTCGGTTCCGGTCTGCATGCTCATGGCTTTTCTCCGGTTGGGGACTCGGGCGCGCCCGGCAACGCGGCGAACACCGCCTGGAAATCCCTGCCACGGGCCTTGTAGCTGCTATACAGGTCGAAGCTGGAGGTTGCCGGGGACAAAAGGATCACCTCGCCGGAGAGGGCCCTGGCGTAGAGCTTCTCCACCGCCTCGGCCAGGGTCGCCGACCACTCCAGGGGCAGCGCGCCCTGCCAGGCGGACTCGAAAATCTCCCGGCTGCCGCCGAAAAGCCCCACGCTTTTGACCCGCTCCCGCAAAAGGGTGATCATCCCTTCCAGATCGCCGCCCTTGAACACCCCCCCGGCCAAAAGATGTACGGGCCTGTCGAAGGTCTCAATGGCCGCGCGCATGGCCGTAACCGTGGTGGCCTTGGAGTCGTCCACAAAGATCACGCCGCGTTTCTCCCCCAAAACCTGGATGCGGTGCGGGGCCGGGGCGAAGTCGAAAAAAGCGGTTTCGGCCAGCTCCTGCGTGACCCCGAAGGGCCGTACGGCGGCGAAGGCGGCCTCCATGTCGGCCTGGTTGTGGCGGCCAAGGAGCCTCGGGCAGCGGAAGCGATCCGAGGCGGCGAAGGTCTCGATGCGGGCCTTGGTGAACGCCCGGCCGGTGAGCAGATAGTCCAGATCGGCCGGGACGATGGCCAGGTCCGGCGGCCCCTGCATGGCGAAAAGCCTGAGCTTGGCGGCCAGGTATTCGTCCATGTCCGCGTGCCAGTCCAGGTGGTTGGCGGAAAAATTGAGCAGGACCGCCACCTTGGGATGGAAGGTGAACACGTTTTGGAGCTGGAAACTGCTGGCCTCGATGACGCACACGTCGGCGGGCTCGCCAGCCAGGACGTATTCGGAAAGCGGCGTGCCGATGTTGCCCCCGGTGAAGACCGAAAGCCCGGCCCGGGTGAGCAGATGGCTGATGAGCATGACCGTGGTGGTCTTGCCGTTGGTGCCGGTGACGGCCACCATGGGCGCCTCCACGAACCAGGAGGCCAGCTCCAGTTCGGCCAATACCTGGGCGTCCGGGCAGGCCGTAAGATACGGAGCCAGGGAGGCCCGCGAGATGCCGGGACTCAAGACCACGAGATCCGCCCCGGCGAAATGGCCCGGGGTGTGCTCGCCGGTCAGGATCTCCACGCCCTTGCAGGCCTGGGCCTGGCAAAAATCGGCGGGGATGGCGGCGGGGTTTTTCTCCAGCAGGCGCACCCAGGCCCCGAGCCGGGACAGAAGCCGCACGGCGGCCCGTCCCGAGGCTCCGGCCCCCACGACCACGGCCGTGTGACCAGCCAGTTGTCCCGAATGCACCATGTCGCGCATGTCCCCTACCTCAGCTTCAGCGTGCTTAGGGCCAGAAAGGCCAATAAAATGGAGAGAATCCAGGATCGGATGATGATTTTCGATTCCGGCACGCCCATCAACTCAAAATGGTGATGCAGGGGGGCCATCTTGAAAATTCGCTTGCCCCCGCTCATCTTGAAATAGCCCACCTGGATGATGACCGAGACCGTTTCGGCCACGAAGAGCCCGCCCACCAGAACCAAAAGCAGCTCCTGCTTGCAAAGGACCGCCAGGAACCCCAAAACCCCGCCCAGGGACAGCGAGCCCACGTCGCCCATGAACACCTGGGCCGGATAGGCGTTGAACCACAAAAATCCCAGTCCCGCCCCCATGAGCGCCCCGCAAAAGACCGTCACCTCGCCCACCCCGGCCACGCTCATCACCTGGAGGTATTTGGCGATCTGGGCATGCCCGGCCACGTAGACGAACAGGGCGAACATGCCCCCGGCCACGATCATCGGGCCAATGGCCAGCCCGTCCAGACCGTCGGTGATGTTCACGCCGTTGCTGGCCCCGATCATGACCAGCATGGCGAAGGCGATGTACCACAGTCCCAGGTCGGGGCTGACGGACTTGAAAAACGGCACGGCCAGATTGGTGGAATAGTCCGGGTGGGTCACCAAAAGGACCGCCGCCACCCCGGCCACGAGCAACTGGCCGAAAATCTTGGCCCGGACGGACAGGCCCTTGTTCTTTTTTTTGACCACCTTGAGATAGTCGTCCACAAAACCCACCACCCCGAATCCGGCAAAGACGAAAAGCGTCAGCCACACGAATTCGTTGGTCAGATCGCCCCACAAAAGCACCGCCGCCATGACCGAAAAGGCGATGAGCAACCCGCCCATGGTGGGGGTTCCGGCCTTGCACTGGTGGGTCTTGACGTCCTCGTGGATGTACTGGCCGCACTTGACGCTGGTCAGCCAACGGATCATCCGGGGGCCAAGGAGGATGGACAGGACCAGGGCGGTCATGAACGCCGCCGCCGACCGGAAGGTGATGTACCGAAAGACGTTTAGGGCCGTGAATTGACCGGCCAGGGGCACCAGGAGGTGGTAGATCATTCCCGCCCCTCCCGCTTTTTCCCTTTCACCGCGTCCTGGCAAAGGGCGCTGGCATAGGCCTCCATGCGCATGGATCTCGATCCCTTAAAGAGCACGACGCCTCCCGTGAGTCCTAGGCCGGTAAAGGCCTTGAGGAATTCGGAAGGGGAGGCGACCGTGAAGACCGGCCCGGCATAGCCCGCCCCGGCCAGCCCTTCGGCCACGGCCTGGGCGCTTACGCCGGAAAAAAACACCGCCGCCGGATGCAGCCCGGCCACATATTCCCCGAGCCGGACATGCTCTTCCCGGGTGACCGCCCCAAGCTCCAGCATCTCCCCGAGCACCGGCACGAACGCCCCCCCCGCCGCCATCTCCGCCCCGGCCTCCAGGGCCCGGCGCATGGACAGGGGATTGGCGTTGTAGGTGTCGTCCACGACCGTGAAGCAGCCATGGCGGCGGCAGCAAAAACGCTGTTCAGGGATGGCTGCGGCAGCAAGCCCCCGGCGGATGGCGCCCTCGTCGGCGCCCAGCAGGTGGGCGCAGGCGGCGGCGGCCAGGATGTTCTCGGCGAAGTGCCCGCCCCGGTAAGGCAGGGCCAGCTCCATCTCCAGGCCGCAAAGGCGAACGGAAAAAAGGCCTCCCTCTTCCCGGGGCCCCAGATACGCTGCCCGGTACGGCGCATCAAGCCCCTTTGTGGACATGCCCATAACCCGGGGAAACACCCGCCGGGCCTCGTCCCACAGCTCGGGATGGTCCATTCCCGCCAGGGCCGCTCCGCCCTTGGCCACGGCGCGCAGCAGTTCGCATTTCTCCCGGGCCACCCCGGCCACGTCGCCGAAGCCTTCCAGGTGCGCCGCGCCCACATTGACCACCACGGCCACATCCGGCGCGGCCATGGCCGCCAGGTCGCGCATTTCCCCGGGGATGCTGACGCCAAGCTCCATGACCCAGAAGGCGTCATCCATCCCGGCGCTTAAGATGGACAGGGGCAGACCGATCAGATTGTTGAAATTTTTGTAGTTCTTCGAGGTCGGTCCCACTTCGGACAGGATGGCCGCCAAAAGCTCCTTGACCGTGGTCTTGCCTGCCGAACCGGTCACGGCCACTACCTTGGCGGTGGTCTTGCGACGCCAGTATCCGGCCAGGCGTCCCAGGGCGGTCACCGTATCCTTGACCAGGAGCACCGGCACGCGCGAGGCCAGTTCCGGCATGGGCCGGTCGGCCAAAATCGCGCCCGCGCCCTTGGCCACGGCCTCGGCCGCAAAATGGTGCCCGTCGAAACGCGCGCCCGGGATGCAGACAAACAGGCGGCCCGGGGTCACGGCCCGGCTGTCCGTGCACACCCCGTCAAAGACGGGGTTGCCCACATCGCCCAGGTCGCCCACAGCGCCCGTGGCGGCCAGTATGTCCGAGAGCGTCATGCGCACCGGGCAAGCTCCCTCACGACCGTGGCGTCGTGAAACGGAAATTTCGTATCCCCGATCTGCTGATAGGCCTCATGCCCCTTCCCGGCCACGACCAGCACGTCGTCAGGCGTCATCTCGGCCAGGGCCATGGCCATGGCCCGGCGGCGATCCGGATCTTCCAGGACGCGCGGCGCGCCGGAAAGCCCCGGCCGGGCGTCGTCCATGATGGCCTTGGGGTCTTCATGGCGGGGGTTGTCCGAGGTCAGAACCGCCACATCGGCATACCTGGACACGGCCGCCGCCATGAGCGGACGTTTGGTCCGGTCGCGGTCGCCGCCGCAGCCGAAGACCACGAAAAGCCGCCCCGCCGTCACCTCGCGCACGGCCCGAAGCGCGTTTTCAAGGGCGTCTGGGGTGTGGGCGTAGTCCACAAAAACGTTTAAGCCCCGGTCGTTGACCACCCGCTGAAGCCGTCCCGGCACCCCGCCAAACCCCGACAGGGCCTGCAAATCAGCCGGAGAAAGCCCCAGCGCCAGACCAAGGCCCATGGCCGCCAGGAGATTTTGGGCATTGAAGCGGCCGACGAGCGGCGAGACGATCTCCCAGCTTGCGCCTTCGAAGGTGACGCCCAGGGTCAGCCCCGAGCCGTCATGGCGGCGGATCTCGCCCCGTAGCGGCCGCCAGTCGCCGGAAACAAAGGAACCAAGGCCATAGCCCACGCTCCCGGGCAGCATCTCCAGAAGTCGCGGGCCGTGCGGATCGTCGAAATTGATCACGGCCCGTTCCGGCCCGATCAGGTAGTGGGTGAAAAGCCGGGTCTTGGCCTGGAAATAGGTCTCCATGTCCCCATGATAGTCCAGATGGTCCTGGGTCAGGTTGGTGAAGGCGGCGGCGGAGAAGGACAACCCGGCCACCCGGTCCTGATCCAGGGCGTGGGACGAGGCCTCCATGACCGCCGCCCGGGTTCCGGACGCGATCATTTCGGCGAAAAGTTCGTGCAGCTCAAGGCAACCCGGGGTGGTCAGGGTGGCCGGACGCGACCCGCCGGGCCAGCGATAGGCCACGGTGCCCAAAAGCCCCGTGGGCAGACCGGCGCTCGACAGCAGGTGCTCCACCAGGAAGCAGACCGTGGTCTTGCCGTTGGTGCCCGTGACCCCGACCAGGGAAAATCCCTTCCAGTCCGCGCCATGGGAGGCCTTGGCCAGTTCCCCCAGGGCCAGGCGCGGATATGGCGTCGTGATCAGCCGGGCCGAACTCCCTGCGGGCAGGGCCACGCCGGGACCGGCCACCACCAGGGACGCCCCCTTGGTGACGGCTTCGGCCACATGCCGCGCCACGGCGTCGGTGTCCGCAGAAACAGCGACAAACACCGACCCGGGCACGGTCTTCCCCGAGTGCGCGCACAGGGGGGCCCCGCCGGAGACGGCCGCCAGGACCTCGGCCAGGACCGTCTTGTCCGTCGTATGCTGCTGCGTCGATGTGGTGTTCACGTTTGTCGCCTTTGCCGCGCCCGTTGTGGTTTCAAGGCGCTCCCGTTTCCATGGCCGTTTCCGCAGCCGATCCCCCGTCTTACGACGGCCGGGTCAGCCACAACACGAATTCCTGATTCTTTTCCACCCCAGGCCAGGGTGCGCCCGGCGCCGGACTCTGCTTGGTGACCACCAGCCCCTGTCCCTCGATCTTGGGCACGATGCCTTTTGACACCAAAATCTCCACCACCCGGCGAAGCGGCATGCCGGAAAAATTGGGGATGGCCGGGGAATCGAGCAGACCCGGCGGCACCGCCACCACCTCGGCCAGGGCGTCGTCGATGACCGGCGGCGGAAGGATATCCGTTTTTTGCCCCGATCCCTTGCCGCCTGCCGCCTGCCCGTCGGCAACCGCTGCGGCGGCCGGCGTCTGTTCGGCTCCCTTGGCCAGACGCCCGGTATCGGGGGCGTGCCCGAGGTAGGACAGGGTCTTTTGCATGACCTCGCGCACGGCCGGGGCGGAGACCACGCCGCCGTAGTGGCTGGGCTCGGGCTCGTCCACCATGACCATGACCAGATATTGCGGGGTTTCGGCGGGCACGAAGGCCACAAAGGAGGCCAGATACTTGTCGCCGTAGCCGCCTGTGGGGCTGGCCTTCTGGGCCGTTCCGGTCTTGCCGCCCACCTCGACGCCCTCGATCTGGGCTATCCGGCCGGTGCCCTTTTCCTCGTGCACCACCTCGCGCATCATGCGCTGCACGGTCCTGGCCACCTCGGCGTCGAAAACCCTGACGGGTGCGGCGTCCGCAGCCGCCTGCGGCGGGTCGAGAACCAGTTTCAGGGGCTTTTTGACGCCGTCGTTGGCCAGGATCAAAAAGGCCTGGGCCAACTGGATGGGGGTGACGGCCACCCCCTGGCCGAAGGATACGGTGGCCGTGTCGATGGGCTGCCAGTCCTTGAGCGACCGGACCAGTCCCTTGCCCTCGCCGGACAGGGGCAGCCCGGTGGGGACGCCGAACCCGCACTTCTCGAAATAGGCGTGCAGCCGCTTGGGGCCGAGCAGCATGCCGATCTTGGCCGCGCCGATGTTGCTTGACCAACGGATGATCTTGCTGACGGTGAGGTCGCCGTAAGAGTGGGTGTCCTTGATGGTGCTCACGCCTACCTTGAACTTGCCGTTTTCGCAAAAAAACGAGGTCTCGGGCTTGACCAGGCCTTCCTGAAGGGCGGCGGCGATGATCAGGGGCTTCATGGTGGAGCCGGGCTCCACCACGTCCAGGGCGGAACGGTTGCGGCCCTCTTTGGGATTGATGTTTCGGGAAGCGTTGGGATTGAAAAAGGGATAGTTGGCCCAGGCCAGGATTTCCCCCGTGGGCACGTGGACGACCAGGCAGGTTCCGGCCTTGCCGTGGTTGGCGGTCACAGCCTTGGCCAGTTCTTCCTCGGCGAAATACTGGATCTGGGAATCGAGGGTGAGCGTCAGGTCGTGGCCGCGCAGGTTCTGAAGCTCGCGGCCCTGGGCGTCGAAATAGAGCTTGCGGCCCGAGGCGTCGCGCTGCACGGCATACTTGGCCCGCCGTCCGGCCAGCCAGTCGTCGAAGGACAGTTCCAGCCCCTCCAGGCCCTGGTCGTCCATGCCCACGAATCCCAGCACCTGCCCGGCCAGATGCCGGTTGGGATAGGACCGGCCGTGTTCGGCCTCCAGATACACCCCGGGGATGTTCGCCTGCCGGATCTCGGCCGAGGCCTTGTCGTCCACGCGGCGGGAGATGTAGACGAAGGGCTTGGTGGATTCGAGCTTCTTCTTGATCCAGGCCGGCTTGATGCGCAGAATGCCCCCCAACTGATTCGCGGCGGCGTCCAGGTCCGTGAGTTCCTTGGGACGCACGCTGACGGCGGTGAATTCCACGGTCTTGGCCATAAGTCGGCCGCTGCGGTCGAAAATCTGTCCCCGTTCCCCCCGGTCCGACTCCGAGGCCATGTGCTGCCGCAGGGCCAGCCTGGCCAGATCCGGCCCCTGCACGATCTGGAGGTATCCGGCCCGGACCCAGAGCCCCGTCAGGACAAGCGCAAAGACCACGCCCACAAAAGTGAGCTTGGCCCGGCTCCAATCCCTGACGCGCTTCTGGTCGCGCTCGGACGCCACTTTTTTCGTGCCGTTTCTCATGCCGTTTCCCGCCGTTCGTCCCGTGTCACGGGCCGACCCGGCGATCAGTTTTCATAGGGGGCCTGCGTATCCGGCGCAGGCCGGGCGGCCTTTGCCGCCTTGTCTGCCCGCTGTCCGCCCTTGGGCTTGGCCGATGCGGCCTTTTCCGCCGCATTCGCCACGTTGCCGCGTGCCTGAACCGCGTCGGCGGCCTTGGTGTCGCCGATGCTCTCCCCGCTTTCGCCGACCCAGCGGATCTGTCCGGACTTGGCCGGGCCCAGCCCGAACTGCACGGCCAGCTCCCGCAGGCGGCCCGGGGTGATCAGGGTGTCGCGCTCCACCTCAAGCTTGGCCGACAGCGCCGTGGCCTGGTCGATCTCGCCCTGAAGCCTCGTGATTTCATAGGCCATGTCCACCCGCTCGATGTTGAGCCATACCAGCCCCATGCCGAACACCAGCATGAGCAGCAGGCTGAAGGCCATGGAAAAGGCCCATTCCCTGGACATGGAGCTCATGGTCTTCCTCCCTGCGCCTCGTCCGGGCCAAGACGCATGGCGGCCCGCAGCTTGGCGCTGCGGGAACGCGGGTTTTCGGCCACCTCGGCCTCGTCCGGGGTAACCGGCTTTTTGGTCAGGATGCGCAGTCGGGGCGTATGGCCGCACACGCACAACATCTGTTCCCTGGGGCAGACGCAGCCTGCGGCCTCGCGGCGAAAGGCCCGCTTGACCAACCGGTCTTCCAGGGAATGGAAGGCGATAACCGCCACGCGCCCCCCGGGGCGCAGATAGTCAGGAATGCGTTCCAAAAACGCCTCCAACTCCATAAGCTCGGCGTTGACGGCCATACGGATCGCCTGAAACGTACGCGTGGCCGGGTGCTGCCTGGCCGTGGCCCGCCACTTGGCCGGATAGGCGGCCTCAACAAGGGCCGCCAGTTCCAAGGTCCGGGTGATGGGCCGCTTTTCCCGCGCCGCAACGATAGCCCTGGCGATACGCCCGGCCTGCGGATCCTCTCCATAGTCGCGGATGATCTCCCGCAGGCGCTGATACGGGGCCTTGTTCAAAAGCGTCGCGGCCGGGGCCTCCCCCTCGGTCGCGCCACCCATGCGCATGTCCAAGTCCCCGTCGGCCAGAAAACTGAAACCCCTCGCCGGATCGTCCAACTGCAGCGACGACACCCCGGCATCCAGAATCACCGCATCCACAGCCTCGACGCCCAGTTCCTCGAAGACCTCGGCAAAACGGCTGTAGCGGCTTTGCACCAAGCGCACCCGGTCGCCGAACCTGGCCAGGCGCTTCCCGGCGATGTCCAGGGCGGCCTCGTCCCGGTCCAGCCCGAGAAGCTCGGCCTCGCCCCCGACCGACTCCAGGATGGCCTCGCTGTGGCCGCCAAGCCCCACCGTGGCGTCCAATACCCGTTCGCCCGGGACCACGCGCAAATACTCAAGGGTCTTTGCCAGCAGCACGGGCACATGTCGGGCATCCATGTCCACGCGGCCCTACAGGCGCAACTCGAAACCGGCGGCGGCCAACTCGGCCATGCCCGCGTCAAGATTCTCGTCCGTCGCCCGCAGACGCGCTTCAAACCGCCCCTGGTCCCAGATTTCAAATTTGGTCACCATGCCCGCCAAAACCACTTCCTTGTCCAACGCCCCGTAGGACCGCAGATGCGGCGGCACCAGGATGCGGCCCTGCTTGTCCAGCGCAACCTCCATGGCCCCGGCGATGATCCGCCGTTGGAGATTGCGCAAGGCGGCGTTTAAGACATTGACGGCCATGAAGCTTTTTTCGATTTCCTCCCATTCGGGAAGGGGATAGCCGCACACGCATTCATCGAAGCTGGTGAGCATGAGGCGTCCTTCGGGGTCGTGGCGCAAGACCTCCTCCCGAAATTCCGGAGGAAGCATGAGCCGCCCCTTGGGATCGAGGCTCCGATAGGAATGCCCTCGAAACATCGCGCCTCCCTGCTCCAGCCAACCACCCTGACCCACCACGGGCCACATCTCACCACTTCTTACCACTCTTTCCCACAGTTTCTCTTCCAAACCCTGTTCACTGTCAAGCAAATTTCAGCCTTCATGCCCGCAAAGCATGGAATCCCGGGGCCATTTTTGGCCCAAAGTGGGAGCGACAAGGGGAACACCGCGGCGGTGGATGAAAAAAGTGGAGGCAAATCAAGGCAGGAGCAGAAAATGGCGCGGCAGGGCCCAGCCCGCAGGCCCGCCAGCGGACTGGGCGCAAACCCCATGTTTCTCCGGCGCACCCGGGAAACGGAGGGCCGGGGTTGCCATATCGGGGGAAAACTCGTTACATGCGCACAGAATCGTTCAGTAATGAACCCGGCAAGCCGTTTTCATCAAGAAAACGCCACGCCGCGCTCCCCAGCCAGACGCCACAAGGACGGGCGAACGCACCATGAGCGACGAATTGCCGCAGGACTTTGAGGAAGAATATTACCAGATCAACCGGGATATTCTGCAAAGCTTCAACAAGTTCCGCCCCCCACTGAACATCTATCGTTTCCGGGAGGATGTCTCCCGTATCATCAGCTACTTCAAAGTCGGGGAGCGGCTGTCCAAGGAACAGACCGAGGAACTGGCGGAAATGGTGGACGCGGGGGTGATCTTCGTCTCCCGGGCCGACCAGTCCGTCTACGTCAAACACATCAGTCACCAGCTCGATCTGGTGCTCCTGGACAAACACCTGCTGGAGCGCGAGATCGCGGATATCTTCCAGGTGGCGCTCACCCGGCGGATGCAGGCCTTTTTCGAACAGCCCGTCAAAGTGGTCTACGACAAGGTGCAGGAGGACATCTTCACCCTCACCGAATACCTATGGCAGGATTTGTCGCGCATAAAGGCCCTGGCCCGACGCAAGCACCAGGAACATACCCTGCCCAACCATTCCGTCAACAGCGGTTATGTCGGGCTTTTGCTGCACATCATGCGCCTGCCCGACGACTTCAACAAGGAACCCAAAAACCGCCAGACCTTCGACCGGGCCGCCCTGGGGTTTTTCCTGCACGACATGGGCATGAGCAAGGTGCCGCCGTTTATCCGAAGCAAGGACAAGCCCCTGACCCCCGACGAGCGTCAGAAGATCCAGACCCACACTTTAAGCGGCTATGAGATGATCGCCCGGCTGGACATCAAGTACGCCGAGGTGGAAAACTGTGTGAACCATCACCACGAACGCCTGGACGGCAACGGCTACCCCCAGCATTTAAGCGGTTCGGGCATCTCCGACCTGGGGCTTGTCTGCGCCGTGGCCGATTCGTTTTGCGCCATGTGCAGCGACCGCCCCTACGCCAGGGCCATGGACCCCATGACGGCGGCCAAGGCCCTGTGCGACGATGTCAAACGCTATCCATCCGAGATCACCAAACTTCTGCTCAACCACCTGGTAAACGAACGGCGCTGAGTCCGCAAGGACGCAGGGCTTACGCCCCGCGCGCCGTTTCCGCCAGCCGCGCCAGCTCCCCAAGGATGTCCCGGGCGGAGACAAGCCCCAGCACCCTGCCCCCGTCCACCACGGCCGCAAACCGCGACCCGGCCTTTTGTATGGCGTCCAGGACCAGAACCAAGGCATCCCGGGGCCCCACCACCGGGGTCTCGCCGTCACGCCTGTCGAGCATCTCCACGGCCGGGCGCGTCAGGCAGGTGCGGCACTGGGCCGCGAACACCGGCTCGAAATCCGAGGCCCCCAGGCTCATGCGCAGCCCGTCGTCCACGGCGCAGTCGCCAAGCGCCGCAAGCATGTCGCTGCTGTCGGCCACGCCCACGAAGCCGTCGGGCCCCACCAGGGCCGCCGCGTCCATGTCCGGGGTATGGGCCAGATGGGCAAAAAGCCGGTTGACGGCGTCCCCGAGGCTGTCTTGCGGGCCGATGGCCACATAGTCCTTGCGCAGGATGTCGAACGCCCTTTTACGCAGCATGGAGGTCTCCTTGTTCGCTGGCGGTTTCCCATCCGTTCCGGTCTTCGTGCCGTGTCCGCAACGTCCGTGCGTCGACATTGCGAACACCCCTTGAATGCGTGCCTTTCCGGCGGCGAAACGCGTTGACGTCCCCGGGCCTGCCGCCTCCCGGGCAACTCAGTCGAAGTCAGCCAGCAGCGCGCCCACATGGACCCGCCCCCCGGCCAGCACCGCCTGGGCGTAGTCCGTGCGGATGCGCCAGATGGCCCGCAAAAGCTGGTCCGAGGTGATGCCGTTGCGCATGGCCGTATAGGCCTCGATAAAGGCCGCCAGACTGTCGCAGACCTTGAGCAGATAGCCGTCCTTAGGATCGAAGGCGTCGTCGTTATAGGCCCCGTCCAGGGCGACCTCGTCCAGGGCCGCCACCTTGCCCTCCACCACCGCCGAGGCCTGGAATTCCGAGCCCACCTCGATGCCCAGATAATAAGCCAGACGGTCGGCCAGGACGGAATAGCCGCCCTGGGTGAGCGGCGTGAAAATCCGCTGCTCGAGCTCCTGGTTTTCGTATTCCTTGATCATCTCCCCGATGTGGCGCACGGACTTTTTCACCGGCGAGATGATGTCCCGGGTCAGAAGCTCGGGCAGGTCGTGGAAGAGCCCGGCGAAGAAATCGTTGTGGCGCCGGGCCGGGCAGGCGTCCACGGCCAGGCTGAAGAAATAGGCGTAGCAGGCCACGATGAACATGTGCCCCAAAACCGAGGTCTCGGGGATGCGCGGGGTCTGGGACCAGCGGGTCTGAAAGCGAAGCTGCCCCAGGATGCGCGCGAAACGGCCGATGGCGTTGCGCTCGCCCGCAAACATGGCCCCGGCCAGTTCCGGAACCCCGGCCAGGTCGCGGTAGGCCCACAGGCCGTCCCGAAACGAGGATTCGATGTCCAAAAGCTCCTCGTCCCAGGGATTTTCGGCCTTAATGAGGCTATATTCCCAACTGCTGGCGTAGAGGTGGGCGGCATTCAGGATGCGTCTGGCCGGGGTGTCGGCCTCGGCCACCCGCAGATAGGCGCAAAGCCGCTCCCAGAAGGGTTCGCCAAGGGAGCGCACCCGGGGTTCGAGCTGCTCCAGAACCCAGGCCGTGAGCTTTTCGTAGTGGGCCGGGTTACCCTTGATGCGATAAAACACCGGCGGCTTGATGTCGGTGATCACCAGCCGGTAGAAATATTCGAAAATGCCGCCCTCGATGATCTCCCCGGCCAGGCCCGTGCGCTCCCCCGGCGGCAGATGTCCGGAGTTCAGCGAAAAAAGCATCCAGGCCACCATCATCTTGTGGGCCTGTTTGTCCACCTCCACCAGATCCATGGACCGGTGCTTGTCGTTCCAGCGTTTCATGAACGACCCGGCAAAGACCAGTTGCAAAAGGCTTTTACGCACGCTGACCATGGAGGCTCCTTGGGGGACTGACGGCTGGGGCCATCCTAGCCCCGGGGCAGGCAAACCGCAACGCCCCCTCGCGGCCCCATGCCGCCGGAAGGCGGTTTGCATCCCGGCCGGAAACGGATAATCCTGGCGGCCCGCTGAATCTGTTTCCCTGGAGCGCCAAAATGACGCCGGAGTCCGCCGCAACCGCCCCAACCCCCGCCGGGGGCTCGCCCCTGGCCGTCCTGTTGACCGTGTGCATCGTCCAGTTCATGGCCCCGTTCATGCTCACGGCCGTGGGCGTGGCCCTGCCCTCGCTTGGCCGGGAATTGTCGGCCACGGCCATGCAGCTTTCGCTGGTGGAGCAACTCTACGTCCTGTCCCTGGCCATGACCATGCTCACCTTCGGCCGCCTGGGGGATCTCCGGGGCCAGCGTTCCGTGCTGCTGGCCGGGCTTTTGGCCTTCACCGCCCTGACCCTGTCCCTGGGCTTCACCCAGAGCGTGGAAATGGTCATGATCCAACGCTTTTTCCAGGGGATCGGCGCGGCCATGATGCTCTCGGGCAGCCTGGCCCTGGTGGCGGCCGCCTATCCGCCGCAGCTTCGGGCCAGAAAGATCGGCCTCGTTTCGGCCGCCACCTACGCCGGGCTCTCCATGGGTCCGGTGGCCGGGGGATTCGTGACCGGACACATGGGCTGGCGGGGGGTCTTTTTCATGGCCGTGCCCCTGGGGCTGGCGGCCACGGCCATGTGCCTGTTTTTCATGCGCCAGGGGGCCCGAAACGCCACGGGCGAGGGCCTGGACTGGTGGGGAAGCCTGGCCTACGCCGCAAGCATGGGGCTTTTCATGACCGGCGCGGCCCAGGCCAAGCGCGGAGCCCTGGGTTTTTCGCTGATTGCCGCCGGAATCCTGGGGCTGGTCTTTTTCCTGCGCCTGGAATCGCGCACAAAAAGTCCCCTCCTGGACATTGCCCTGATCACCCGCAACCGCTTTTTCGCGTTAAGTTGCCTGGCGGCCCTGGGAAACTACGCCGCCACCTTCGGCATCACCTTTCTCATGAGCCTGTACCTGCAATACGCCAAGGGCCTGCCCCCGCGTCTGGCCGGACTGGTCCTTCTGGCCCAGCCCGTAAGCCAGGTGGGGGCGTCGCTTCTGTCCGGCCGCCTGGCCGACCGCTTCGAACCGGCCAAGCTGTCCACGGCGGGCATTTTGATCAGCGCCGCGGGGCTGGTGTCCGCAGCGGCGGTCATCGGCCAGGACACCCCGATCTGGCTCCTCGGCCTGCTCTTGGTTCTCATCGGCACGGGGTTCGGCATCTTCATCACCCCCAATTCCACAGCCATCATGGGCAGCGTGCCAAGGCGGCAGTTCGGCGTGGCCTCGGGCATGGTGGGCGCCATGCGCACCCTGGGCATGGCCGTGAGCATGACCTCGGTGACGCTGATCTTCTCCCTGTTTCTGGACGGGGAGGCGGTATCCATTAATACCCTACCCAGGTTCCTTGACAGCATGCGCGTGGGCCTTTCGGTCTTTGCCGCCTTTGCCTGCCTGGGGGTGCTCGTTTCCTTCGGGCGTGGCCGAAAACACCAATAAACAAGGCGTTTTTTACGAATCCCTTCCCCCGTCCCCGGGGCAAACTCCCTGGGACGATCCCGTTACGTTTTTTTGACGAAGCCTGCAAATAAACCCCGTAGGGGTATTGCCTTCACAGCCGTTTTCCGATTATTTTCTCCCACAAGAATCGTTTCTGACTATACTGTTCGAGAATGGGTCTCCCTGGCCGGGGAGGCTCTGTTGATCCATAGCGGCGGAAAACGGGAACACCAAGGAGGGCTTATGCGGCAAGGGACACGATCATGGTTTCTTGTAGCGGCGCTGGTCGGCGCGGCCGCCCTGATGGCCTTTGGGCCGGTGGGGGCCTCAGGCACGGCAGATGTTGCGGGCGATGCGGCCCCGGGGCGAAAACTGGCCCAAAACGCGGTCAAGGCCCCGGGCGGGCGCTGGACCACGGTGGACCATTCCAAGCTCGAGGCCCTGCAAAAGGACTTCGCCTCGCCCGAGGAGGTCACGGCGGCCTGCCTCTCCTGCCACACCCAGGCCGCAGACCAGATCCACCACTCCATCCACTGGACTTGGCTGTGCGACAACTGCGGCGACGGCAAAAACATGGGCAAAAACGGCAAAACCATCAACAACTTCTGTATCGCCGTACCCTCCAACGAGCCGCGCTGCACCTCCTGCCACATCGGCTACGGCTGGAAGGACAAAAACTTCGATTTCTCGTCCAACACCAAAATCGACTGTCTGGTGTGCCACGACACCACCCATACCTATGAAAAATATCCGGCCGGGGCCGGAAACCCGGTCAAGGAGCCCACGGTCTTTCCCGAATCCGGCAAGACCTACCTGCCCCCGGACTACAAGAAAATCGTGGCCAAGGTGGGCAAGCCCGACCGCGTCAACTGTGGAACCTGCCATTTCTACGGCGGCGGCGGCGATGCGGTCAAACACGGCGACCTGGACAGCTCCATGGCCATGCCCAAAAAGAGCCTGGACGTGCACATGGACACCGAGGGCCTCAACTTCACCTGCCAGCGTTGCCACACCACCAAGGACCACCAGATCGCGGGCCGCCTCTACACCACCCCGGCCGCCCCCGAGCGCATCAGCCTCACCGAGGCCGACCTAGCCTCCAAGATCGCCTGCGAGTCCTGCCACAGCGCAACGCCCCACAAAACCGACGTCAAGTCCAACGACCACACGGACAAGGTGGCCTGCCAGTCCTGCCACATCCCGCACTTCGCCCGAATCATCCCCACCAAGATGTCCTGGGACTGGTCCACGGCCGGACAGAAAAACGCCGAGGGCAAGCCTTTTAAAAAGGACGGCCCCCTGGGCAAGCCCAGCTACGACTCCAAGAAGGGCGACTTCGTGTGGGAGAAAAACGTGGAGCCGGAATACCGCTGGTTTAACGGGGCCATGAGCCACAAACTGGTTACCGACGTCATCGACCCGTCCGGGGTGGTGTCCATGAACCAGCCCGTGGGCGGCCCGGACGACCCCAAGTCGCGGATCATGCCGTTTAAGGTGCATCGGGGCAAACAGCCCTATGACACGGTCAACAAGACCATGGTCATCCCCCATCTGTTCGGGGGCAAGGATTCCGACGCCTTTTGGACGAAGTACGACTGGAAAAAGGCCATCACCTCCGGCATGGCCTATGTGGACCTGCCGTTCTCCGGCGAGTTCGGCTTCGTGGCCACGGAATACTACTACCCCACGACCCACATGGTGGCCCCGCGCGAACAGGCCGTGCCCTGCGCCGAATGCCACTCCCGGGACGGCCGCATGAAGGGCGTCCCCGGCGTGTACATCCCCGGCCGCGACACCTCCGCCGCCGTGACCGACCTGGGATTCGGGGCCTCGGCCGCCGCGCTCCTGGGCGTCGCCGGACACGGGTTCATCCGCTTTTTGTCCAGAAAAAAGAGGGAGAAGAAGTGATGTCCGACACCACCAAGCGCCCCATGCGCACCATCTACCTGTATACCCGGTATGAACGGTTCTGGCACTGGTTCCAGGCCCTGCTCATCCTGCTGCTCCTGGTCACCGGGTTCGAGGTTCACGGCTCGATCACGCTCTTCGGCTTCGAGCAGGCCGTTACGGTCCACAACTTCCTTGGCCTGACCTGGCTTGTGGCCTTCGCCTTCTTCGTCTTCTGGGTCTTCACCACCGGGGAGTGGAAGCAGTATGTGCCCACCAGCAAAAAGATGGTCGAGGTCATGATCTATTACGGCTACGGCATCTTCTCCGGGCAGCCCCATCCCTGCCCCAAGCGCCATGACGCCAAGCACAACCCGCTGCAACGCATGACCTACCTGTCCTTGGCGGCCGTACTTTTGCCCTTCCAGATGGTCACCGGGCTTTTGTATTACCTCTACAACTCCTGGACGGACATGGGCATCACCGGCCTGTCGCTGGGCGTTGTGGCCGTGGCCCATCTGATCGGGGCCTTCGCCATCCTCATCTTCCTTATCGTGCATGTCTACATGACCACCACCGGGCACACCATTTTCGCCCACGTGAAGGCCATGTTCACCGGCCGGGAGGAAGTTGAGGACGTCGGCGACGTGGCCGAATGGGAAAAAAAGAATCCGGCCTAGCGCCGTCGGCAGGGCCTCCCCGGACGCGACTGCGGGGAGGCCCCTTTTGACCCAAGCCCCAGGGAACCGGGCGCCCGTTCCAGTCGCCGCAGGGCCGCAGCCTTGTCCCCTGCCTGTCGCCATGAAACTGCTCCTCGCGGCGTTTCCTCCGGGGGCATCGGTTCGCAGACCATGCCCCCGACGCCGCACCGGGAACCAGCCGGGCGACGTCCCCTGCGCCGCAGCGCAGCCGGGCAGCCCTCGGGCCGAAACCTCGCCCCTTCCTGCGCGCCGGATCCGATCCGGAAAATATGCCTCCAAGTGTTGACAAGGCGCCGCGATGGGGGTAGACAATCCGCCTTTCGAGCACATTTAAGGAGCGGTCATGAAAACGTTCTCCCCATCCAAAAATGATATCCAGCACGACTGGCTGATCGTGGATGCCTCAGACAAGATCCTGGGCCGTCTGGCCAGCGCCCTGGCCGGACGCCTGCGCGGCAAGCACAAACCCGAATTCGTCCCGCACATGGACACCGGCGACTTCGTGGTCGTGGTCAATGCGGAAAAGATCCGGTTCACCGGCCGCAAGCTGGACCAGAAGATGTACTACCGCCACTCGGGCTACATCGGCGGCCTCAAGGAAACCACGCTTCGGACCATGATGCAGACCAAGCCCGAGCAGGTGATCATGAAGGCCGTTCGCGGCATGCTCCCGAAAAACAGGCTTGGCCGGGCCATGCTCAAAAAGCTCAAGGTCTATTCCGGCACGGAGCATCCCCACACGGCCCAGCAGCCCAAACCCATCGACCTCTAAATCCCTCGGTATCGGGAGACACGCATGAGCGACGATTTCTTCTACGGCACCGGACGGCGCAAAACCGCCGTGGCCCGCACCCGCCTCTACAAAGGCAACGGCCGCATCCTCATCAACAACAGGCCCTATGAGGAATATTTTCCCCGGCCCACCCTGCACCTCATCGTGCGTCAGGCCCTGGCCGTGGTGCGCAGCGAAGGCAAGTACGACATCAAGGTCAACGTCTGCGGCGGCGGCCTCACCGGCCAGGCCGAGGCCGTGCGGCACGGCATCGCCCGGGCGCTTTTGCGGGTCGATCCCGAACTGCGCGCCCCTCTGAAGAAGGCGGGCCTTCTGACCCGCGACGCCCGCGAGAAAGAACGCAAAAAGTACGGCCAGCGCGGCGCCCGCGCCAGGTTCCAGTACTCCAAGCGTTAAGCCGGCTTTCCCTCACGCTTATTCGGCGGGACCGCGCCTGGCGCGGTCCCGTCTTTTTTTGCGCCCTCAGGGCGGCCGGGAAACGCCCCCGGGCCGAACCCGCCATGCCCGTGCGCCTTCAAATCCCTGACCTTGACGCATGGAGAGGCCATCTCCGAAGGCCCCCGGGCCGAACCCGCCATTCCCATTCCCGCCCGAAACGGCTATCCTGCGGTCATCGCCGCCTCGTCCGCCTGACGGCCGCGCGGCAAGCAACCCGCCACAAGGCCCGGCAACGCCCATGCAAATCCCCCTCGCCGCCATCGCCTCCTTGTGCCGCCGCCTGTTGCGCGGCCGGGGCCTCATCTTCCTGGTCGGCGTGGCCCTGACCCTGGGCATGGTCGTTTTATACGCCCTGCGCCCCTCCTGGCTCCAGTTCCAGGAACTCAAGCTCTACGACGTGGCCATGCGCCGGGAGCTCAGAACCGCCCCCAGCGGTCTGCCCGTGGTGGTGGACCTGGACGAAAAAAGCCTGGCCGCCTACGGCCAATGGCCCTGGCCGCGTTTTCGGGTGGCCCTGCTCCTGGCCAGGCTGAAAGCCGCCGGGGTGTTGGCCGTGGGCATCGACATCGTGTTTGCGGAGGCCGACCGCACCTCCCCCGAAACCATGCGCCGCATGTTCCGCGAGGAACTCAAGCTCGACGTGGCCTTCGAGGGCCTGCCGCACGCCCTGGGCGACTACGATTCGGTCCTGGCCGGGGTGCTCCGGGACGGCCCCTACGTCCTGGGCTATTATCTCGATTTCGAGGCCAGCCGGGATCATCCCTCCGCTTCGGCCTGCACCCTTCCGGCGCTCAAGGCCTCCACCTCCATCGCCCCCGGGGCCCGGCCCGCCGTCCGCTACCTGCCAAACGCCCAGGACGCCGTCTGCCCCCTGCCCATCCTCCTGGCCACTGCGCCCGGAGCCGGTTTTTTCAACACCATCCCCGATCCGGACAACATCGTGCGCCGTTCCCCCATGCTCCTGGGACACGGGGAGGCCGTCCTGCCCAGCCTGTCCCTGGCCACCACCATGCTGGCCCTGGGGATCAAAAACGCCATGCTGCGCGTGGATCAGGGCGGGGTGGTCGCCCTGACCCTGCCCCTGCCGGACGGCCAAAAACGGAGCATTCCCCTGGACGGGCACGGCCGGGTGCTGATCAACTACCGGGGCCCGGGCGGAACCTTTCCGCACGTGAGCGCCGCCGACGTGCTTTCGGGCGCCGTCGATCCCACGGCCCTGCACGGCAAAATCGCCTTTCTCGGGGCCTCGGCCGCAGGCCTCCGCGACCTTCGGGCCACCCCCCTGGACCGGGCCATGCCCGGGGTGGAGGTCCACGCCACCCTGGCGGACATGATCGTCACCGGCGATTTCCTTTTGCGCCCGGACTGGGCCCCAGGGATCGAGGTCTGCGCCACCCTGGCCGTGGGGCTTTTGTCCGCCGCCCTTTTGGCCTGGACCAGGGCCAAATATCTGCTCGTGCCGTTTGCCGCCCTGGCCCTGGCCATGTGGTTCGGGTCCGCCCAGGCCCTTTCCGCCCACCGGTTCATCCTTTCCCCCTTTTCCCCCTTGCTGGCGCTTTTCGCCAACTTCATGGCCCTGACCTTTCTCAAGTTCTGGCGCGAGGAACGCCAAAAACGCTTCATCCACGCGGCCTTTTCCCACTATCTGCCACCGGCCGTGGTCAACGACCTGGTGGCCTCGCCGGGTCGTCTGACGCTCACCGGCGAGGAACGCGAGATCACGGTGCTCTTCTCCGACGTGCGCGGCTTCACCACCATGTCCGAAAAGCTCACACCCACCCAGGTGGTGGATCTCCTACACCGCTACCTGACCCCCATGACCGGCATCATCACCGGGCATATGGGCACCCTGGACAAGTTCATCGGCGACGCCATCATGGCCTTCTGGAACGCCCCCCTGCCCGTCCCCGGCCACCAGGCCAAGGCCCTGGCCGCGGCCATGGCCATGCATGAGGAGCTCGACCGCCTCAACGTGGGCTTTCAGGAAAAATACGGGCTGCGCATCGACATCGGCGTGGGCCTGCATGCCGGAATGGCCCGGGTGGGCAACTTCGGCTCGGAAGACCTCTTCGACTACACGGTCATCGGCGACACCGTGAATCTGTGCTCCCGCCTGGAAGGGCTGACCAAATACTACAAGAAAAAAATCCTGGTCACGGACGCCATCGCGGCCGCCGCCCCGGACGACATCTTCTTCCAGGAGGTGGACCGGGTGCGGGTCAAGGGCAAGGCCGAACCCGTGACCATTTTCGCCCCCCTCACCCGCCAGGAATACGAGGCCCGCGCGGGCGAACTGGAAGAATCCGCCGCCGCCCTGGCCCTGTACCGGGCCGGACGCTTCCCCGAGGCCCTGGCCGCCTACGAAACCCTGGCCGCCGCACACCCCGACGCGATCCACGCCCTCCAGGCCGAACGCTGCCGGGCCCTGGCCGCCGCGCCGCCCGAAGGACCATGGGACGGCGTTTTCAAGCACACCACCAAATGACGACATCCACCTCGCCCCCGGACGCCGACCGGGACATGATCGTGGCCCGAGCCACCCCCCCCGGCGCGGGCGGCCTGGCCGTGATCCGCCTCAGTGGCCGAGGCTGCCGCCAGACTGCCCTGGCCCTTTTCCGGTCCTCCCGGCCGAATTTTACGGACCTTCGCCCCTACCGCCTGCACCACGGCCACCTGCACACCCCGGACGGCCGCCGCATTGACGAGGTTCTGGCGGCGTTCATGCCCGGTCCCGGCTCCTATACCGGCGAGGACACGGTGGAAATCTCCTGCCACGGCGGCCCGGCCACAGCCGCCGCCATCGTGGCCGCCTGCATCGCCAAGGGGGCGCGTCCGGCCGGTCCCGGGGAGTTCACCCTGCGGGCCTTCTTAAACGGCCGCATGGACCTGTCCCAGGCCCAGGCCGTGGCCGAGCTCATCGCCGCCGCCACGCCGGTCCAGGCCGACATGGCCCTGGCCCGCCTTGACGGGGCCATGGGCCGCCTGGCCCGGGAGCTGCGCCAGGGATTGGAGGCCCTGCGGGCCGGGGTCTGTCTGGCCGTGGATTTCCCCGAGGAGGACGTGGAGTGTCTGTCCCGGGAGGAATTCGCCGCCCGGGCGGCCGACGTTTCAGACAGGATTCGGAAGCTTTTGGAGGCCAACCGCCGGGCCAGGCCGTTTCGCGAGGGCGCGTCCGTGGTTCTCTTCGGACGGGTCAACGCCGGAAAATCACGTCTGTTCAACGCCCTTTTAGGCCGCGAACGGGCCATCGTCACCGGGGTTCCCGGCACCACAAGGGACTACCTGGAGGAAACCCTGGACCTTTCCGGCATGCCCGTGCGCCTGACGGACACGGCGGGCCTTCGCGAAACCGGGGATGAGGCCGAGGCCGTCGGCCGGGACCGGGGGGAAAAGCGGGTCAAGGCGGCTGAACTGGCCCTTTTCGTGGTGGACGGCGCACATCCCCTGGCCGACGGCGACGACGACGCCCGGGAGCTGGCCCTGGCCAGAACCCTCGGCCCGGCCCGGGTCATGGCCGTGGCCAACAAGGCCGACCTGCCGCCCGGCGACCCCGATCCGGCTGCCGTCCTGGCGGACATGGGGTTTGAGACGATCCGGGTTTCGGCCAGGACGGGCGCGGGGCTTGACGCCCTGGCGGCCGCCATGGAACACCGCCTGGGCGCGGGCTATGCCCCGGCCGTGGACGACGTGGTCCCCAACCAGCGCGAGGCCGCCGCCCTGTCCCAGGCCCTGGACGAACTCGCCGACCTGTCCCGGGACATCGACAGCGGCGTCCCCTACGATCTCCTGGGCGTGCGCCTGGAGACGGCCTGCGCGGCGCTCTCCGACATCACCGGCGAGATGACCCCGGACGCGGTGCTGGCCTCTATTTTCGAAACCTTTTGCATCGGCAAATAATCCCGCCGCGTCCGTCACGATCCGGCCCGGCGGGCGCAGGGTTCCGCCTTTCCGCAATCCGGCACGAAGGAGTTGCAATGCTTGAGCAGACGTTTTGCCACCTGTCCGGCATCGGCGAGGTCACGGAACGCCGCCTGTGGGAGCGCGGCGTGACCTCGTGGGACGGCCTGGCCGACACGGCCCCCGGGACGGCAGGCCGCAACACCGCCCTGTGGCGCGACGAGCTTTCCCTCTCCCGCGAGCGTCTGGCCGCCGGGGATGCCGCTTTTTTCAGTGACAGGCTGCGCCCGGGCGACACCTGGCGGATCTTCCCGGCATTCCAGGGCAAGGTGGCCTATGTGGACATCGAAACCGACGGCGGCCCGCAGCAGATCGTCACCGCCGTGGCCCTTTACGACGGCCAAAACGCCCGGACCTACGCCAGGGGCCGCAACCTGGACGACTTTGCTGCCGACATTGCCCGTTATCCGGTGATCGTGACCTACAACGGGCGCTGCTTCGACGTGCCGGTCTTGACCCGCAACCTGGGCATCAGCCTGCCCCAGGCCCACATCGACCTGCGCTGCGTCCTGGGCCGCCTGGGCATCAAAGGGGGACTCAAGTCCTGCGAAAAACGCTTTGGCATCGGCCGGGGCGACCTCGACGGCGTGGACGGCTACTTCGCCGTCATCCTGTGGCAGGAATACGAACGTACCGGCGACGAGGCCGTCCTGGAAACGCTTTTGGCCTACAACGCCGCCGACGTCATCGGCCTTGAAACCCTGCTCATCCACGCTGTCAACGCCTGCCTCCTGGAAACGCCCTTCGCCCACCTGCACTCCCTGCCCGTGCCGCGGCCCGGCCACAATCCGCACCAGCCCGATACCTCCGTCCTGCGTCGCCTGGCCGGACGCTACCTGGGCGGCCGCCCCGGCGGCTGGCGATAGCAGGGAGCGCGCCTGCGGAGACAAGGGGGCCCGGGACGGCAGCCCCGGTTGCGGGCAGCTTGCCGAACCCCGTTTTTTTTGGCAGGAATCATCTTTTTCGGGACGCGACCGTCCCGTCGCCAAACCGTCACCCAAGGAGACGTCCATGAAACGCGCCATTTGGTGTCTGGCCGCCCTGTTCGCGGTCCTATCGCTTGTACCCGGGCCGGTTCGGGCTGCGGACGAACCGTTCACGTTCGGCCTGCTTTTGGTCGGGCCGTACAATGACAAGGGCTACAGCCAGGCCCAGTACGAGGGCGGCAGGTATGTGGAGGAGAAGCTTCCCGGCTCGAAGATGATCTATCTGGACAAGGTCAATCCGGCGGATCGTCCCGGCGTGACCATTCCCCAGTTGGTGGACGATCTGGCGGCCAAGGGGGCCAAGATGATCCTGGCCGGTTCCGACGACATGAAGGACGGCATCCGCGAGGCGGCGGCGGCCCATCCGGAGATTGCCTTCGTGCATGTCTCGGGTGACGACGTGCTCACGGGCAAGGCCCCGAAGAATCTGGGCAACGTGTTCGGCCGCATGGAATACGGCAAGATGATGGCCGGGTTTGCGGCGGCCATGGCCACCAAGACCGGCAAGATCGCCTACCTGGGGCCGCTGATCAACGACGAGACCCGCCGTCTGGCGGCCTCGGTGTACCTGGGCGCGCGCTACGCCTGGGAGAAGGTGCTGAACAAGCCCGCCAAGGATCTTCAATTCAAGGTGAGCTGGATCGGGTTCTGGTTCAACATCCCCGGGGTCACCTCCGACCCCAACCAGGTGGCGGCGGCCTTTTTCGACGGCGGCTACGACGTGGTGGTCTCGGGCATCGACACCCCCGAGGCGCTCATTGTGGCCAAGCAGAAACAAGGGGCCGGGGCTGACGTGCATGCCGTGTCCTACGACTACAAGCTGGCCTGCCAGGGCTACGACGCCGTGTGCCTGGGCGTGCCGTATTTCAACTGGGGCCCGGAGTTTCTCAAACTGGTCACGCAGGGCAAGGCCGGGAAGTTCGTGCCTGCCTTCGAGTGGCTGGCCCCTGATTTCGCTGACATCAACAACCCGGACACCTCGATTGTGGGCTATGCCGAGGGCGCGGCCCTGTCTGCGGCGGCCAGGGCGGAACTGAAGAAGTTCGTGGCCGACCTGGGCGCGGGCAAGGCGGAGCTTTTTGCGGGACCGCTGAACTACCAGGACGGATCGGTGTTCCTGAAGGCCGGGGAGAAGGCCACGGACAAGCAGATCTGGTTTCTGCCGCAGCTTCTGGAAGGCATGGACGGACAAAGCGTGGCCAAATAGGCCCGCACGAATTGTGAACCGGGGACGCCGCCGTGGACGTTTTCTTGTCGCACATCACGAAACGCTACGGCCGCATCCTGGCCAACGACGGCGTCACCGTGGCCCTGAAACCGGGCCGTATCCATGGACTGTTGGGTGAAAACGGGGCCGGCAAGAGCACGCTCATGCGCGTTCTCGCCGGCCACGTCATGTGCGACGACGGGTTCCTTGAGGTGGACGGCGTCCGGCACGCCGGACTGACCCCGGGGGCGGCCATGGGCCTGGGCATCGGCATGCTCAGCCAGGATCCCCTGGACTTTCCGCCGCTTGCCGCCTGGGAGAATTTCACCCTGGGCGGACGCCCCCGGACCCGGAAACAGGCCCGGGACCGGCTGGCGGAGCTCTCGGAGAGCCTGGGGTTTACGCTTCGTCCGGACGATCCCGTGGAACGCTTCACCGTGGCCGAGCGGCAGCAGTTGGAGCTGGCCCGGCTCATGGACGCCGACGTCCGGCTGCTGATTCTGGACGAGCCCACCACGGGCATCTCCCCCGAGCAAAAAGACATCCTTTTCCGCATCCTGCGAGATTTCGCGGCCAATAAGGGCCGCATCGTGATCCTGGTGACCCACAAGCTGCCCGAGGCCGAGGAGCTGTGCCACGAAGTCCTGGTCATGCGCCGGGGGCGGCTCGTGGGCAGTTTTGAGCCGCCCTACGACGCAGGCATTTTGCTGGAGACCATGTTCGGCCCCGAGGCGGCCAAGGCCGCAACCGAACCGGAGATCACCGGCCAGGCCGCCATGGCGGCGATCCGGGTCCGGGAGGCGGCGGCGCCGCACAAGGCCCAGGCCCCAGCCCTGGCCGAGCTGGCGGACGTGGCCTTTTCCGACGAGAAATCCGCCCTGCCCCCGGTCAGCCTCGCCCTGCGCCCGGGCGAGGTGGTGGGCGTGGCCGGGGTGGCCGGGGGCGGCCAGGAGCTTTTTTTGCGCGGCCTGGCCGGGCTGGCCCGGATACGCAGCGGCCGGTACGGGTTGGGCGGCGCGGACATGCGCGGCCGGACCATGGCCGCCTTTTCCCGGGCCGGGGTGCATTTTTTGCCCGCCTCGCGCATGGAGGAGGGCCTCTTCCCGGGCCTGTCCCTGGCCGATCACGCCCGGCTGGGCTTCCCCGACGAAAAAGGCGACATCCGCGACCTGTTTTCGCGCCGCTTCGTGGACCGTTTCCATGTGCCCGACCAGCCTGGGGCCCCGGCCGCCTCCCTGTCCGGCGGCAACCAGCAGCGGCTGCTTTTGTCGCTGATTCCGGACAACACCCGGCTGCTGGTGGCCGAAAGCCCCACCCGGGGGCTGGACGTGGCCTCCTGCGCCCAGGTATGGGAGCATCTGCACGCCCTGGCCGCCCAAGGGACCGCCGTGGTCTTCTCCTCGGAAGACCTGGACGAAATTCTGGCCCGCTCCGGGCGCATCCTGGTCTTCTACAACCGCCGCCTGGCGGCCGACACGCCCGCCGCCGGGCAGACCGTGCGCGGCCTGGGCCGACACATGACCGGCCGGGTCGGGCAAACCGCCGCCCAAGCCCTGTCTGACGCGAAACCATGAAAAGCCCCTCCCCTGCATCCATCAACATCCTGTCGGCCCTGGCCCTGGCCCTGGCCGTGACCCTGGCCGTGCTTTTTTTTGCGGGCGCGCCGCCCCTGACCACCCTAGCCGTGCTGTTCGGCGGCGGGCTCGATTCCACGGCCTCGCTGCTCAAGACCTTTTCCTCCTTCATCCCGCTTTTTTTGTGCGCCACGGCGCTTTTGGCCACCTATGCCGCCGGGCTGTGGAACATCGGCGTGGAGGGGCAGATCACGCTGGGGGCGGTGTTCGCGGCGGGTTTTTTGCGCCTGCCCGACCCGGGGAGCTTCCCCCCTGTCCTGGCCCTGATCCTGGCCCTGGCCGCGGCCTTTGCGGGCGGGGCGCTGTGGGCGCTTTTGGCCGGGGCGCTCCGGGTCTACGGCCGGGTGCATGAAATCTTTTCGGGGCTTGGGCTCAATTTCGCGGCCACCGGGGTGACTCTGTGGCTGATCCTTGGGCCCTGGAAACGGGCCGGGATGGCCTCCTTAAGCGGCACGGAACCCCTGCCCGAGGCCTTCCGCCTGCCCGGGTTCGCCGGGAAACCGGCCAGCATGGCCGGGCTGGTCCTGGCCGTGGCCGCCTTCGTGGCGGTGGTCTGGCTGCTTAAGCGCACCACCTGGGGGCTCAGACTGGCCGCCGTGCGACAAAACCTCAAGGCCGCCCGGCTCATCGGGCTTTCCCCGAAACGGCGGCTGCTTGAGGCCATGGGCCTGTGCGGCGGGTTGGCGGGGCTGGCCGGGGGACTTTTGGTCACGGGCCTCTACCACCGCCTGATCCCCTCCATCTCCGGAAATTTCGGCTACACCGCCATCTTGGCCGTGCTCATGGTGTCCCTGGCGCCCGTCTTCGTGCCCGTGTCCTGCTTTTTCTTCGCCGTGCTCCTGGCCGGGGCGGTGCAATTGCCCATGGCCCTGGAGCTGGATTCGTCCTTAAGCGGCGTCATCCAGGGGGTTTTGGTGCTGGCCTTCCTGGCCGCCGGGCGCATGGGCATAGGCGGCAGGCTCACGGGGGATAAAACCTGATGGACGTCTTCGCCGCCACCCTGGCCGCCGTGCTCTTCGCCGGGGCCCCCCTGGCCCTGGCCGCCCTGGGCGAGACGTTGTCCGAGCGGGCCGGGGTCATCAACCTGTCCGTGGACGGGACCGTGCTTTTTTCGGCCATGGCCGCCTTCGTGACGGCCCGGGCCACGGGCGACGCCTGGGTCGGCATGCTCGGCGGGGCCGTGGCCGGGGCCTTCGTGGCCGGGGTGCTGGCCGTGGTCGGGCTTTGGCTGCGCGCCCCCATCCTGGCCGTGGGGTTCATCCTGACCCTTTTATGCCGCGACCTGGCCTATTTCCTGGGCCACGCCCACGCCCGCCAGCCCGGCCCGGACCTTGGGGTGTGGACCATCCCGGGGCTTGCCGACATCCCTTTTGCGGGCACGGTCATCGGCCGCCAGAGCCCGGTGGTGTACCTCAGCATCGTGGCCGTGGCGGCGGCCTCGTTTTTCCTGTACCGCACCCGGGCCGGACTGCGCCTGCGCGCCGCCGGGGAGTCCCCGCGCGCGGCGTTCGCCCGGGGCATCCCGGTGGAACGCTTGAAAGTCCTGTACTGTCTGGCGGGAGGGGCCTTTTCCGGGCTGGCCGGGGCGGCCTATTCGCTGGGGGTCAAGCCCGGCTGGGGCCATCCCCAGGGGGCCGAGGGCGCGGGCTGGATCGCCCTGGCCATCGTCATCTTCGGCGGCTGGCGGCCGTCGCGGGTGGTGCTCGGGGCCTATTTCTTCGCGCTCATCCAGGTCATGGGCATCCACCTCCAGGACGTCCTGCCCGGGCTTTCCAGCACGCTGTTCCAGATCGCGCCTTTTCCGGTCATGATCCTGACCCTGCTTTTCATCAATATCCGCCGCTCCGGACGTTTCCGCGACGCGGTGCAAAACGTCCCCCTCCTGGGACGCCTGGCCGGGAAACCGCCGGCCGGAGCCCCCGGGGCCCTGGCCGGGGTTCTGGACCAGGATGCGGCCTAAGCCGCCGCACGCAGGAACCATGGCCCACACCCCAAAAAACACCTCGCCTTCCGAGAAAAAAGACGCCGCCTATTCCCACGGCATCCTCGCCAAGTTCCTGCATCTGGCCGGGGCCCAATGGCTGCGCGACGGCCTGCACACGGTCTTCCTCATCTATCTGGCCCGGCAAAGCACCAGCGACTATGGGGAATTCATGGTGGCCTTCGGACTGGCCTCCATCATCCTGTTTCTGGGGGAATTCGGCCTCAACCAACCCCTGGTGGCGTCCTTAAGCAAAAAATTCACCCACAAGGGCGACATCCTGGCCCAGTACACCCTGCTCAAGGGGGGCATCCTCACGGCCGGATGGCTGGGGGTGCTGATCTTCGTTCTGTGGCAGGACTACACACCGGGGCTGACGAATCTGGTGTTGGTCATCAGCGCCGGGGTGGGGCTGGAGGCCCTGGCCAGTTCCTTTTTCGTGGCCATCCGGGTGGAGGGCCGCCAGGATCTGGAGGCCCGCATCCGGGCCGTGGCCGCCCTTTTAGGATACGGCTGGGGGCTTTCGCTCTTGATCGCCGGGGCCGCGCCGCACTGGATCGCGCTTTTCAAGCTCATTGAAAACGGCGTCAACCTGGCGGGCGGCATCTGGATGGCCCTGGCCAAGACCGATTTCGAAGGGCTGACGCTCAAGCGCAAATCCCTGGCCCGCACCTGGGCCACGGCCAAAAACGGGGCGATATTCGTGCTCATGGCCCTGGCGGCCATCCTCTACAACAAGGCCAACGTCTATTTCCTGCAAGGCCAGGCCGGGCCCACCAAGGTGGCCCAGTACAGCGCCACCTGGGAACTGGTGGACGGCATGGCCATCCTGGTCTCCAACCTGCTCCTGCGCAGCGTCCTGTACCCGCTGTTCGTCCGGCTGTGGAAAAACGACAGGCAGGAGTTCGGGCGTCTGGCTTCGGACTGCCTGCGCTGGCTTATCGGCATTTCCCTGCCGGTGATGTTCGTGCTCTACGTCGAGTCCGACCGCATCATCGGGGCCATCTACGGCGGGGCCTACCACGAGGCCATGTGGATGCAGAAATACCTGGTGTTCACCATCATCTGCGCCTTCGTCCACAACCTGGCCGCCTACCTGATGATGAGCCAGGGCAGGGAACGGCTCCTGCTTTTCATCTACGTGGCCGGGCTGGCCGTGAACCTCGTCCTGTGCGCCACGCTTATTCCGGCCGATCCCCTGCTCGGGGCCTGCCTGGCCATGCTCGTCACCAAGGCCGCCGTGGCCCTGGCCTCCACCGCCTACTGCCATTTCAGCATGCACATCATCAACCTGCGCGCCCTGGCCCCCATCGGCCTGGCCCTGGCCGCCGGATGCGGCCTGTATCTCCTTTTGGGGCTCACTGGCGTGCGGGAGCTGGCCGAGGCGGCGGCCCTGATCCCCTTCGTCTTCCTGGTCCGAAAATGGCGGGCCGAGATCAAGGCCCGGCAGGCGGCCGTCCCGTAACGCCCCCCTTCCCGGTAGGGACACGGAAGTCCGGCGGTCGGCGGTCGGTCCTCCTCTCGGAGAATATCGGCATCAGTCAGATCATGCGCCGCCGTATTCGGCCATATCATGTGCTCGCGACACGCCCCGGGAATTGCCTTTGCCAAACGACTGTAACATTCGTAATGTAGCGTATCCCGAAATGGCCGTCGCACGGCGCCGCCGCGCGAAGGCCGGACACCGCGAACGCTCACCCCATGCCGTGAGCGGGAGGCAAGCGCATATGGCCCTGCCCATCAAGCCCAAACTGGAAAAGACCCTGCCACGAGACGAACTGGCCGATTTTTTGCGCCAGTTGGCCGCCCAGGCCCAGTCGGGCGCCTTGGATTTTCCCGGCGGCTCCGTGCCCCTGGCGGGCATGAAGACGCTCAAAATCGCGGTCAAGGACTCGGGAGAGGCCCTGACCGTCAAGGTGCGCCTGAAATATCCCAAACCCGAACCGGCCCACGCCCTGCCCGGCGGAAGCGGGGAGACGCCCGTCCCCGGCGGGAAAAGCGGCCCGGCGGCCGCCGGAGCCTCCCTGCGTCCCCGGTACAAGTCGCTGAAAAAACGCATGAAGCGCGATTTCAAGGACATCGGGGCCGCCCTGGCCGCCGGGAGCGCCCCCCGGCCGGACACCCTGGCCGCCTTCGTGGCCGATTCCCGGCTCATGACCACCTACCGGGGCAAGGGCGACGACCAGTATCCGGCCTATCTGGAGGCGGTGGCCGCCTTGGAGGCCGCCCAGGCGGCCGACGACCTGGAGGCCATGTCCCGGGGCTACCGGGAACTGGCCCTGTGCAAAAAGAAATGCCATGCCGGACACGCCTGATATGGGCGAACACAAGGCGGTACCCATGGAAGCGGTAAAAAAAATCGGCGCGGCGGCCCGATGCGCGGACATTGATCTGCGGGAGGTGCCCGGCGAGGCCACCGAGGAAGAGCGGGCGGCGTTTTTCCAGGTGATCTCCACGCAGCTTTCCCCGGAGCAGATCATCCGGATCACCCAGCCGCAGCAGACCTATCCCCGCCAGGACTATGTCCTGGCCGTCCATTGGCATCCCGAACAGGTGCCCATGGAGCTTGTGGACCAGCGCCTGGACGCCCTCTACCCCCACAGCCAGGGGGAACTGGTCATCCCCACCCAGCACAACGTGCTCTTGCACCGGGGCGACTATTCCGGGGTGGAGGTGGACTGCTATTCCCGGGGGTTCAACCGCAAGGTGCAGCTCCTTTTGCATTTCAAGGACATCAAGATGGAGCGGGCCGAGGTGCTTTTATGCATGCTCAAGCACACCTTCAAGTACCGCTCCTCCCAGCTTTTCGAATATTTGAACACCCTGGTGGAACCGGCCTTCGAGGATCGCCTGCAACTGGCCGCGGCCCAGACCAACACCGACGAGGACATCGTGGGCTTCGTGCGCGTCCAGGC
The DNA here is from genome assembly GCF_013376455.1 of Desulfolutivibrio sulfodismutans DSM 3696. GTDB lineage: Bacteria > Desulfobacterota > Desulfovibrionia > Desulfovibrionales > Desulfovibrionaceae > Desulfolutivibrio > Desulfolutivibrio sulfodismutans. Next base: position 1,841,666 of record NZ_CP045504.1, read on the forward strand.
CCAGAAGCTCAAGGATCTGCTTCTGGAAAACGAGGAGCAGGTTCCCGACGACGCCATTAAAAACAAGCTGGTGCGCAACTTCTTCGACGCCCTGCGGCAACGCTACCACGACCGGGTCATCGACAAGGCCCAGGTTTTCCTCAAGGCGGCCAAGGAAATCGTCAAGCGCCACTTTTCCCTGGACTATTTCTACCGGGCCTCGGAGGTCATCGAGGAGGCCCGCAGCCTTGGCGCGGGCGTGGTCATCCCCCACCCGGAACAGTTCTGGCCCATCCTTCTGGCCGACTACGACGTGGACGGCATCGAGGTCTGGAATCCCCAGTCCCAGCAGTACACGGAGTTTCTCATCAACGTGGTCAACCGCCGCAACCGCATGGGCTGGCACGGCAAGCGGCCCATCCTGATTTTCATGGGCGACGACTGCCACTTAAGCGAAAAGCTGAAAGCGCCTTCGGAGCAGGATCCGGCCAAGGCCATCCGCGAGGTGGGGCTGCAACCCGCCTGGGACGACTACGCCATCCGCAAAAGCCTGATCATCAACGGCGTCAACCGCAAAAAGGTCATTGAGGAATATCGCTCCCGGCTGTCCTGACGGCCCACGGCGCGATGCCCACATGCCCGAGAAAGGTATCCCCATGTCCCAGAAAGGCAAATTCTCCTACGAATCCCTCCAGGATTCGCAGATCCTGCTCACCTACCTGAAGGCTTTGGTGCAGGGCTTCGAATCCGGGACCATGCGGTTTTCGGTCAAAGACGACGAGATCGAGCTGCATCCCACGGGGCTGATCCACTTCGGGGTGGAGGCCAAGGCCAAGCGGGACCGCATGAAGCTGATCCTCAAGTTCGCCTGGCGCGAGGGCGAGGACGACCCCCGGGCCGGACACGACGTGCTTCGCGTCGAGGCGGAGAAACCGTGATCCCGGCCCGTCGTTTTTGCCCACCCGCACCTGTGTCGCCAGCCACGCGAGAACCACAATGAAGTTTCTGGAAGGCATCGAAGAAAATCTGCGGTTCATGGTCCTTGAGGTCTCCCGCCAGGTGGAGAGCACCCTCAACTGCCTGGAAGACCCGGACCCCGCCCTCATCGCCAAGATCGAGAGCCGCGACGACTACATCGACAACTTAAAAAGCGTCATCGAAAACCTGTGTTATTCCAAGATCCACGGCCCAAGCGGGGCCTACAAGCCCGCCGTGGACCTGGCCCGGGCCATCAACATCGTCAGCGCCAACCTGGAACGGGTGGCCGACCACGCCGTGAACATCGTCATGCAGGTCCAATACCTGTCCGACGCGGCCTTCATCAAACGCTACGACTATCTGGCCGGATTCCACGAGGTGGACAAGGCCCTGGGCATCATCGTCAAGGCCCTTCTGTCCCAGGACGTGACCCTGGCGTTTAAGATCTGCCGGGCGGAATTCAACCTGGACGCCATCTTCAAGGACAATTTCGACCGCATCCTGGTGGACCTGCGCAAGGGCGAATCCCCGGAGAACTGCATCACCTGCCACAACATCTTCCGCTACCTGGAGCGCATGGGGGATTCCATCCTAAACATCGGCGAGGCCATCATCTTCGCCGCCGTGGGAGAGAAATTCAAGATCCACCAGTATCAGGCCTTAAAAGACACCCTGGCCCAGCGCGGGGCCGAGGTGCCCATCACCAAGGGCGAATTCCAGTCCATCTGGGGCACCCACTCGGGCTGTCGCATCGGCAAGCTGCCCGACAAGCCCGGCTCCAAATCCCACGGGGTGCTCTTCAAGGAAGGCAACGCCACCAAGATCATCCAGGAAAAGGAGAACATCGAGCGCTGGGAGGCCATCCTGCCCGGCCTGCCGCCCCGGGTGCAGGGGTTTCAAAGCGAGGGCGACTCGGCCTCCATGCTCCTGGAATACCTGGGCGGCTGCACCCTGCAACAGATCGTGCTTACGGCCGATGCCGAGATCGCGGCCAACGCCATGTTTTTGGTGGAACAGACCATGTCCCTGTTGTGGGACAAGACCAAAAAAGACGGACAGGTCTCGGCCGGGTACATCCGCCAGCTCCACGCCCGCCTGGAGGACGTCTTCCGGCTGCATCCCGATTTCGACACCCCGCCGCGCACCATGGGCGACCTGGAATTGTGGTCCTTCGCGGAAATGCTCGAGGCCACGGCAGAGCTCGAACGGCAGTTGCCCGCCCCCTTCTCCGTGTTCATCCACGGCGACTGCAACATCAACAACATCATCTACGAGCACACCGAGCAGCGCATCCACTACATCGATCTGCACCGCTCCAAGGACACGGACTACATCCAGGACGTCTCCGTGTTTCTGGTTTCCAACTTCCGCCTGCCCATCATGGACCAGAGCATGCGCGCCCGGCCCAACCAGGTCATCGCCCGGTTCCTGGACTTCTCCCGGGACTACGCCCTGGCCCATGGCGACGATACCTTCGAGGCCCGGCTGACCCTGGGACTTATCCGCTCGTTTCTGACCTCCACCCGGTTCGAGTTCAACCGGGATTTCGCCAAGGACATGTTCCTGCGCTGCACCTATCTCATGGGCCGCATCCTGACCCATGCCGGAAGCCCCTGGCAGGATTTCCGGTTGCCCGAACGGGTGCTGTACTACTAACCCCTTGCCCGGAGGCCCCGGCCGCCTCCATCCGGAGCAACGGATGCGCGACCTCCCCCCGGCCAGGGCGGACGCCCCCCCGCCGGGCCAAAGCCTGGCCCAGGCTGTCGCCGTCCTGTGCCAGGCGTTCGCCCCGGCCGCCAGCCTGTCCCTGGTCCTGGCCCAGACCCGGGTGGCCGTGGTCTGCGACAGCCCGGACACGGCCCGGGCCGTGGGCGCGGCCTTTCGGGATTTCGCCGCCCCCCCCGGGCCCGCCGACATCACCATCCTGTTGCACTGCCGCCCCCCGGTTCCCGAAGACTTCTGCCCCGGCGTGGTCCTGGCCGACCGCCCCTTCGATCCCCGCGACGCCACCTCCAAGGAGCAATGGGCGGACCTGCCCGGCGGCCGGGTGGTCCGCAAAAAGCGCACGGGCATGGTCTTTGTCTTCGGCGACAACGTGCATGTGGCCGCCGGGCCCTGCCTGGACCACCTGGACCAGATCGTGAACTTCATCAATTTCCGGATGGTCGCCCGGCATTTAGCCCAGGGCTGCCTGCTGTCCCATGCCTCGGGCGTGGCCCGGGGGGAACGGGGGATTCTCCTGGCCGGGGTGGCCGGGGCCGGGAAATCCACCCTGGCCCTGCGCCTTGTGGGCCGGGGACTGGACTTCGTGTCCAACGACCGCCTGCTCGTGGGGCCACGGGAGCCCGGCCCCCGCATGTACGGCCTGGCCAAGATGCCGCGCATCAATCCCGGCACGGCCCTGGCCGATCCCAATCTGGTCCGGGTGGTTCCCGAGGCCGACCGCGCCGCCTTCGCGGCTCTTCCGACGGATCGGCTGTGGGAGGTGGAGCGAAAATACGATGCCGTCATCGACGATCTCTTCGGCCCCGGCCGGTTCCGGCTGGCCACGGACCTTTTTGCCGTGGCCGTGCTCACCTGGCGGCGCGGCGGCGGCAAAACGCGCGTCTGTCCGGTGGACCTGTCCGCCCGGCCCGATCTGCTTGGCCGCATCATCAAGCGTCCGGGCATCTTCCTGCGCTGCGCCCGGAACAGCGTCCACGATCCCGAGACATTCGCCCGCCGCCTGCACGGCCTGCCGACCTTCGAATTCTCAGGCGGCATCGATTTCCCGGCCGCCGAAGACGCCCTACTCGCCCTTCTGGATCGCCCGGAATAACCCTTCCCCCGCCTTCCGGCCGGGCGTTTTCCCCTCCCGGCTTGTCACACCCGTGATTTTATGGTTTTTTATCAAACCGCCATGGCGCACATCCGCCGCATACCCATTCCACCCACGCGCCGGCGCGAGAGACGGTCATGTACACGACTCCCCTGGTCCTGCCCCGACCGGCCGAAGGCGCACGGCAGAAACGCGTCCTGATCGTAGAGGACGACCCCGTTTCCGCCCAGGTTCTGGCCAAGCGCCTGGACCTCCTCGGATTTCTCTGCACCGGGATCGCCCAGGATGCGGACACCGCCCTGGACATGGCCAAAACCGCCCTCCCCGATCTCGTGCTCCTGGACATCCGCATCCCCGGAAGCATGGACGGCATCGGCCTGTGCGACGTCATCCAGCGCCGCCACCACATTCCGGTGATCCTGGTCACCGCCTACACCCAGGAGGAGATCACCACCCAGGCCGCCGCCGTGAATCCCTACGGCCTGTTGTTCAAGCCCGTGGATTTCTCCCAACTCCGGGTGGCCATGGAAACGGCCCTGCGCAAGCGGGCCGAAGAGGATCTGCAGGAGAGCTCCGAACGCTTCCGGGCCACCTTCGAACAGGCCGCCGTGGGCATGTGCCATGTGCTGACCGACGGCCGGTTCCTGCGGGTCAACGAGCAACTGTGTCGGCTTCTGGGCTTTTCCCGCCCGGAGTTGGCCGGGAGCGCCCTGCGCGCCGTCACCCATGAAGACGATCTGGAAATGGCTGACGCGGCCATCGGCAGCATCCTCTCCGGCCACATCGAGACCCACACCTTCGAGATGCGCCTGGCCCGCAAGGACGGCTCCCTGGTCTGGACCCTGGTCACCCTCTCGCCCGCCCGGGGGGCCTCCGGGGACATCGACTATCTCATCGCCGTCATCCAGGACGTGACCCAGAGCCACCGCGCGGCGGAGGAACTGCGGGACAACGAGGAGACCCTGCGCAACATCCTCAACGGCATACGCGCCGCCATCTTCATCATCGATCCTGAATCCAAGGTGATCCTGGACGCCAACGCCATCGCCGAGGATCTCCTGGGTCTGTCCAGGGAGGAGTTTCTGGGCAAATCCTGCTGCACGCTCGACTGGCAGGACAAGCGGGGCCGCGAGATATCCGGGTTGTGCCGGTTCCGGGACAACTCCCTGGTCAACGAGGAAATGCGCCTGAAAAAGGCCGACGGCCGGGTCGTGCCCATCATCAAGACCGTGATCCCGGGCATGCGCCGGGGCCGGACGGTGCTGTACGAGATCGTATTCGACATCTCCGAGCGCAAGGCCCTGGAACGGCGGCTGTCCATCGCCCAGAAGCTCGAATCCGTGGGCGAGCTGGCCGCCGGGGTGGCCCATGAGATCAACACCCCCATCCAGTACATCGGCGACAACCTGCACTATCTGCAATCCGCCTACGCCGATCTGCACCGCATCCTGGACGCGGCCCTGTCCGCCCTGGCCCTGCCTTCGGTGCGCGACGCCGCCGGGGAGGCCCTGCGGGAGGTGGACGCCGCCCGCACCGCCGCCGATCTGGACTTTTTGGCCGAAGAGGTGCCCAAGTCCCTGGAACAATCCCTGGAGGGCGTGGAACGGGTGGCCTCCATCGTCCGAGCCATGAAAAAATTCTCCCATCCTGGCGGTGAGGAAAAAACCGCCGTGGACATCAACAAGGCCGTGGAAAACACCATCCTGGTGGCCAGGAACGAATGGAAATACGTGGCCGACGTGGTCACCGACCTGGATGCCGACCTGCCGCCCGTGCATTGCCTGCCCGGCGATTTCAACCAGGTGATCTTAAACGTGCTCATCAACGCCGCCCACGCCATCGGCGACGCCGTGCGCGGCACATCGGAAAAAGGCCGTATCACCATCGTCACCCGTCGTGAGGGACGCCTGGCTCGGCTTTCCATCACGGACACCGGCACGGGCATCCCGGAAAAGAACCGGGAAAAAATCTTCGACCCCTTTTTCACCACCAAGGAAATTGGCCGGGGCACCGGCCAGGGACTGGCCATCGTCCACGACATCGTCGTGGAAAAACACGACGGAACCATCGATGTGGAGTCGGAGGTGGGCAAAGGCGCCACGTTCCACATCCGCATTCCCATTGGCGGCGACCATGGATGCGAGGCCCCGAAATGAAAAAGAAACGCATCCTGTTCGTTGACGACGAGCAGCATGTGCTCGACGCCCTGCGCCGCATGCTGCACGGCATGCGCGACCAATGGGAGATGAGCTTCGCCACCTCCGGGAAGCGGGCCCTGGACATCCTGCAGACCTCCCCCCAGGACGTGATCGTGGCCGACATGCGCATGCCGGGCATGGATGGCGTCACGCTGCTCGACGAGGTCCGCTCAAGCCATCCCGCCGTCATCCGCCTGGTTCTGTCCGGCCATTCCGATACGAACACGGCGCTCAAATCCGTACGCCATGCCCACCAATTCCTGCTCAAGCCCTGCCAACCCGGGGAACTTCGGGCCGCCATAGAACGGGCCACCACCCTTCAGGACATCTTTTCCAACGAGGCGGTCAAGACCGTGGTGGCCAGGATCGAGACCCTGCCCAGCCTGCCCCGGACCTATCTGGAACTCATGCAGGAACTGCGTCGGGAAGAGCCGTCCCTGCGTATCGTGGGGGATCTGATCAACCAGGACATGGGCATGTCCGCCAACATCCTAAAACTCGTCAATTCGGCCTTTTTCGGCCTGCGCACCCATGTCTCGAGCCCGGTCCACGCCGTGAACCTGCTGGGCACCGAGATCATCAAGGCCCTGATCATTTCCCTGCATCTGTTCTCCCGTTTCAATCTGGACCGCTTCCCGGGGTTCTCCCTGGAGCTTTTATGGAAGCACAGCCTGACCACCGGACTCTTCGCCAAGACCATCGCCCAGGTCGAGGAGCGCAGGCCCCAGGAGATCGACGACTGTTACATCTCCGGGCTTTTGCACGACGTGGGCAAGCTCCTTTTAGCCGCCAACTTCGAGCAGGACTACCAGCAGGTGCTCGCCCGCAGCCGGACGGAACAGCGCACGGTGCATGACATGGAAAAGGAAGTCTTCTCGGCCTCCCACGCCGAGATCGGGGCCTACCTGCTGGGCCTGTGGGGACTTCCCGAAAACGTGGTCACGGCCATCTTCTCGCACCATACGCCCCCGGCCGCCCCCCTATCGGGCTTCTCCACCCTTCTGGCCGTGCATGCGGCCAACAGCCTGGAACACGAGCTGGTGGTGCTCAACGCCGACTACGCCCCCCACCCCATGGACACCACCTTCCTGGAGGACTCCGGCATGGGGCGCAGGATCGAGGACTGGCGGCAGGCCTGCTCCCGACGACTTACGGAGGAATTCCATCTTGAACGAGAAAATTCTCTTCGTTGACGATGAAGCCAACATCCTGGACACCTTCCGCCGGGGACTGCACAGGCGGTTCACCCTGGAAACGGCCCCGGGCGGCAAGGAGGGGCTCGACTGCCTGCAAAGCTCAGGCCCCTTCGCCGTGGTGGTTTCCGATCTCAAGATGCCCAAGATGGATGGCATCCAGTTTCTGCGCCACGTGCGCGAGATGTCCCCCAACACCGTGCGGGTCATGCTGACCGGACATGCCGACCTGGAGGCGGCCATTGCGGCCGTGAACGAAGGGCACGTCTTCCGGTTTTTGACCAAGCCCTGCGACGGGGGAACCCTGATAAAGACCCTGGAGGCGGCCCTGGAGCAGTACCGGCTGATCACCGCCGAAAAGGAGCTGTTGCACGGCACCCTGCGCGGCAGCATCAAGGTGCTGGTGGAGATCCTCTCCCTGGTCAACCCCGAGGCCTTCGGCCGCAGCGAACGCATCAAGCGCATGGTCGTGGCCACGGCCAAGGAGCTTCGGCTCAAGAACATCTGGCGTCTGGAACTGGCGGCCATGCTCTCCCAGATCGGCTGCGTGTCCATCCCCGAGGAGATCCTCTCCAAGAAGTATTCCGGCCAGCCCCTTGGCCCCGAGGAGGAACAGATCTACGGCATGCACGCCTCCATCGCGGTGAAGCTTCTGGACAACATCCCGCGCATGGACGAGATAAACGACATCATCGCCCACCAGGCGGACAACTATGTCGTCGGTCTCGAACAGCCCATAGGGGCCCGCATCCTCAAACTGGCCCTGGATTTTGACGACCTGGAACAACAGGGGATGACCAGGGAAAAGGCCATCTCCGTGATGCGGGATCATCCCGAGTCCTACGATCCCGGGATTCAGACCGCCTTCGAGCGGGCCGTGTTTGTCGAAGAAGGCTTCGTGCCCAGACGCCTCCCCGTGCGCGAGCTGCTCCCGGGCATGATCCTTGGCGCAGACGTCAAGACCGTCTCCGGCATCCTGCTTTTGGCCAAGGGGCAGGAGCTCACGGACCTGGTTTTGGAACGCCTGATCCGGCTTTCCGGAACCTATGAGGTGCGTGAGCCTGTCCTGGCCCTGGCGCCCATTCAATGATCAGCGTAACGCTCCGGGATCGGGAAACACCCGCCCCGGGGACTGTCTCGTCCAACAGACAAAAGGAGCGCCCATGCGCGTGACGTCGAAAAAAAAAGGGAACTGCGTGGTGGTGGAGATCGGCGAGGCCGAGCTGAATCTGACCGTGTCCGACGCCTTCAAGGAAACGGTTCTCGAACGCTACGCGAGCCTGGGCGGGGGAGACCTGCTGCTCGACCTGCGTCAGGTGAACTTCATGGACAGCAAGGCCATCGGGGCCATGGTGGCCATCCGCAAGGCCGTTGCCGCCAGGAAAAGCCGGATGGGCATCTGTGAACTGCATCCCCACGTGCGCAAGGTGGTGGGGGTGGTCACCCTGGGAACCATCTTCGATATCTTCGAGACCCGGGCGGAGGCCCTGGCGGCCTATGGCGCCGGGGGCTAGGCCCCGGTCGGGACCGCCTGCCCGCCGGGTTCTCCGTCCGTACGCCGGATGGCCAGCATGGCCAGATCATCGGTGAGACGCCCCATGCAGAACGGCAGGGCCTGGTCGATGACCCGGCCGATGAGTTCGCGCGGCGGGATGTCCGGATGCAGGAGATCCACCAGGCGTTTTTCCCCGAAAAACTCCCCCGTCGGGGAGCGCAGTTCCGTCACCCCGTCGGTGAGCAGAAAAAGCGTGGAACCCGGCGCAAAGGGGACGGTCAGGGTCTGCCATGTGAAGTCCTGGTGGAACCCCAGCCCCGGCCCGGTGGGGCCGAGGGTGAGCGTGGACCCGCCCAGCACGTAGGCCGGGGCATGCCCGGCGGAGAGAAAGCGCAGGGTGTTTGTCCGGCGGCTGGCAGCGGCAAAGGCCAGGGTCACGTACATGTCCAGATCGCCGCCCGCGAGCATGGCGTAGAGCATGCGATTGAGTTCGGCCACCATGTCCGCCGGGTCCGGGCGCGAGGTGGCCAGGGAATACAGCAGGCCCTTGCACACGGCCATGAGCAGGGCCGCCGAGGCCCCGTGGCCGCTGATGTCGGCCATGACGATGCGCACGGTCTCGCCGTCGTCCCAGGCGTCGTAGAAGTCCCCGCCGATCTGTTCCTGGGCCTGATAGACGGCGCTGGCCTCAAATCCCGGGAACTCCAGGCGTTGCGGCAAAAGCTGGCTTTGCACATGCCCGGCCAGATATTGTTCGCGTTCGAGCAGGGCGTTTTTCACCTGAAGTTCGCGGCTCAGCGCGGCCAGCCGCAGGTGGGTGTCCATGCGGGCCAAAAGCTCCCGCTTTTCGTAGGGTTTTTGCACGAAATCGTTGGCTCCGGCCTCGAAGGCCTCCACCCATTTTCCCCGATCCGTCTCGGTGGACAAAAAAAGGATGGGGATGTTGGCGTGTTCGGGGTCTTCGCGGATGCGGCGGATGGCCTCGATGCCGTCCATGCCGGGCATCATGAGGTCCATAAGGATCATGTCCGGGGCGGCCTGCTGCACGATCTCCACAGCGCGCAGGCCATCTGAGGCTTCCACGATTTCGATGCCTTCGAGCATGGCGATATGCCGTTTGAGCATGTCGCGGACGATGCGGTTGTCGTCCACGAGAAGCACCCTGGGCATGTTTGCGGCCCTCCCCTTCCTCTCTCATCGCCGTCACTTCACCGGGCACCTACACCAACCACTGGCTTCGCGCCAGCCCCGATATGACGCATGCGGCAGAACCTGCCGCAACACATCGGCCCGGGCTTTGCAATGTTGCCCCTGGGATGTGGCCCGATAGCCGAAACAGGGGACGGCGGCGCATCCCGTGACGCGTGTTGCACGCCGGGGTGCGTGCGCCAGAGTGCCCATTTCCCGCTCCTGCGGCACGCCGCAACCAGAGACGGGGCACGCCTGGCGGATCGCCCGGCAAGACCAGGGAGGACGGCCATGCTGGGAATGCTCTTTTTGGGATTCGTGTTGGGGACGGCGAGTGCGCTTTTTTTATGCGAGGTGTGGTTTTCGGCCCGGGGCGGCCGCCCGCAGTAAGACCTGGCCGCAGACCCGGCTAGAGGTAGAGCAACACCACATAATAAAACGCCAGCGCAGCGGAATAAAACACCTTATCGGCCTTGCTCATGACTCCTCTCTTTTCCGGACCGGCACGGGACACGACGGCGCGCCCCGGCCCGGACGAAATTTCCGGGACATTTCCCGGCGCTTGGACGGAAAACTTCTTGCCAACAACCAGGGCATTTTGTAAAGACCCCTTTCCGGCGCCGAGGTAGCTCAGTCGGTAGAGCAGGGGACTGAAAATCCCCGTGTCGGCAGTTCGATTCTGTCCCTCGGCACCAGGAATTTCAAGGGCTTACGGTTGAAAAACCGTAGGCCCTTTTTGCTGTTTCCTGGGCCGTGTCCCCACTTTGGCCCCACTCTCGTTTTCGCCTCTTGGTCGGCATCGTTTTGGGCGGACGGGCCTGGGGCCTGTCGGGGTCTTTTCAGCCCGGATCATGACGCCGAGTTCGACATGGAGAATATTTCGTCAGTCTTTCCTGCGCGTTTTCCCCTTAAACAGTCGCCAGTCGAATTTGCGACGCCGCAGCCACGGCCACCAGCGCATGGCGATGAGGACCGCCAGGAGCAGGACCAGATAGATGAGGTGCAGCGCGTCGGATCGGTTCATTGTGCTGTAATTTTACCGGGCCTACACGGCCAGCAGGCGCCTGGGGTCGACGTTCAGGGCCTTGGCCAGCAGGCGGGCGTTTTTCTTTCCAATGGGGCGCTTGCCGTTCTCCATCTCGGAAATGTGGCGACGCGGGATGCCGGTTGCCTGGGCAAGGGCGGCCTGGGTCATGTCCTCGCGGTACCGCGCCCCGGCCAGGAAAACACCGGGCAATTCCGCGTCCGCAAAGGGCAGCACCCCCCGCCAGGGCTTGGACGGCGTTTCCCGGGCCTCGAAGCCAAGACCGCGCAAGAGATCCACGGCCTCCTGGCGCTTGGCCGCCGGGCCGGTAAAGCAAAGCTCCACGGCGTCAATAGGGGGCTTTTTTGTGAGTGCCTGCATAGATCATCTCCCGCCTGCGACAATTCCCGCCCGGCACAAGACGGCATTCGCAGCGTCGAGGCCCGCGCCTCCACTCGCGGCAGAGGCCACCAGTTTCGTCACCCATTTTTTGTGAAGCCCGTCGGCGATGCGTTTCACGTCGTCAAGCATGGCGGGTTGCGCCAGAATGGCCTTGGCCACGGCCTCTACCTGCCGGTAGTCCTTGGCGCGCTTGCCCTCCTTGCGCCGCTGTGAGGCCACCAACAGCTTGTGAAGGAAGAAGGCCGCCATGGACGGCACGACCACACGCCCAATTTCCCGGGCTTTGATCTCCATGGGGTTGGAGAGCAGAATCCGCATATAGGGAACCGCCACCGGGGCTATGCCGACGTCTGGTTCATATGGGCCGCCACGTTCAAGGCCAGCGCCCATCCGGTCCTTGAGGAACTCCACGGATAATTCGCCACTCCGGTAGAAGACCGTCCCATCCGCGTGGTTGATGACTTCTTCCAGCCCCAGTTCCTTGAGCATGTTGCCCACGTTGACCTTCTCCCCACGGTAGGGGAGCCTGATCGCGAAATCCACATCAAGGGTCCGGTCCGGGAAGTATTCCACGCCGCAATAATTCTGATACACTTTGAAACACCAGGAACCGACCAGGGAAAGTCCTTCATCCCACAGACCGGCATCGGCCATTACCTGAAACAGTTCTCGCAGCAGCGGAAAGAAGTCTTCGCTTTTTATTTCCCGATTCGACATTCCAAGCTCCTTCATGGCCGCCTTGGCGTCCCTGATGGACAAAACGGCCTTGGCATGCGAATCCAAGCCTTCTTTCACACGGAAAGCATGGGCATCATCCACCTTCCCGATGTAGATATGTCGCTTTTTCCCATGCTCTAGCCGACGCAGGTAAAGAAAGAGGCTTTCGCCAGCTCTCTTTTGGTATAAAGAGCCTCTTGGATTTATGAGCAGGCGTCCGGTGCTTTCCCGCTTCAATGTGCGGTAATAGTCCCGACTTTCTCCGATGATGTCGTTGATGACAAGGGCCATGATTGCTGTTCTCCCTGGCCGGATTTACCGCCCGAAAACGCGAAAAGTCAATTTATGGCGGCAAACATTCATGTGGCGGCCCTCTTGCGGATCGGCGCCACCCTGCCGGGCCTGGCTTCCACGGCAACCCCAAGGGCGGCTACGGCGCGGGCCTTGGCCTCGTCGCCGGGATGTGCGTAACGCGTCAGCATCGCCATGGTTGACCAGCCGAACAGGGCCATGATGGTGCGGATGTCCACCCCGGCGGCCAGTATGAGGCTTGCGGCGCTGTGGCGCAGACTGTGAAAGACGATCCGCTCCCGGCGATCCTCGCGTCCGTCGTTGAACCCAAACGCCACCAGGTTTTTCGAAGCCCCGGGGGCATACGGTTCCACCGGCTGCATTCGAAGTTTCTCAACACGAGCGCCCGGACTCCTGGTCTGAGCATTCCTCCAAGACACCTCACTGTTCGCCATACTCCTCCAGATTCATCTGCATCATTTCGGAGAACGCAGGCTTGAGCGGAAACTGGACGAAAAAGGTTGTCCCCTCGCCCTCCACGGATTCAAACCATATTTTCCCTTTATGTTTTTCAATAATTTTCAGGACAATGGCCAGCCCCATCCCCGTACCCTTGCCGACATCCTTTGTCGTGAAAAATGGGCTGAAAATTTTATCCCTGATGCTCTTTTGGATCCCTGCGCCATTGTCGGTGACGGATACAAACAGATGATGTTTTCCAGAATACGTCTTCATATGGATGCTCCCTGTTTCCGACGTATCACCGTATTTCTCCTGCAAGGCATGAGCCGCATTGATGATCAGATTCAAAATGACCTGATTGAAGTCGCTCGGAATGCATTGCAGATTCGGCAGGTTTTCTTCAAAATCAACCGTCAACTTCGCGATGGATTTCCATTCATTTCTGGAAATTGTAATTGTATTCTCTATTTCCTTATTTACATTGATTGATTTGAACACATCGGAATCCGGATGGGAAAATCGTTTCACTGAAGTGACAATTGCGGCGATGCGGCCCAAACCTTCCATGCACTCAGAGATCGCTCGCGGCATTTCTTCGGTGAGGAACTCAATATCCAGAACTTCGAATGCCTGCCGAAGGCCCTGCAACGTATCGTGAAGATTCTCATGGGCAACCATTTTGAGCGATTCTCGTATCTTCGTTGTCAAGTCCAGCAAGTCGCCCATATTTTCTTTTATAAAACTGCTATTCCCAATCACATATTGCAGCGGCGTGTTTATCTCATGAGCAATTCCCGAGGCCATAACACCGATGGTTTCCATTTTTTGCGAATGGATGAGTTGCATTTCGATGAGTTTTATATTTGATATATTCGTAAGAACTTCATATGATCCTTCAAACTTCTGCGAAGCATCAAAGAGTGGAGTAGGTGAAGACAAAACAAAGACCTTCTCACCATTGCTTTTCACCATGACAAACTCATGGGAATCCGCATTACCTTCTTTACGTAACCGCTGTTGCTCAATGAAATCATCCTTACTTTCCGCATGAAGAAATTTTAGGATGCTGTGACCGATGATCTCACTCTTGGGATATCCCAACAGCGAGCTCACTTTTTCATTGATATAGGTGACGACGAGATCCCCGTTGAGCACGAGAATCCCTTCATTCATGGTCTCAACGAGAGTTCGGTACTTGCTTTCGCTCTCTCGCAGTTGCATCTCCGTCATTTTTTTCTCAGAAATATTTTCAAAAAATATGATCTTTCCCAAAAACTTTTTTGAGAGATCGCGCATGGGAAAAATAGTTATGCAATAGTCTTCCATATTCCGAGAAGTTTCGTTTAATATACTGGTCACAAATTGACTACATGTCGCATCATATTTATCAAAAGCAGAAAAAGCACATTTCATCCACGGGAACAGCTTCATGATGTTCTTGTTTTTAAATTTAACAACGCTCTTTGATTTCTTATGGCGAAGTTTTCTTCTGCATTCTTCATCATAATAATACATTCCAGTTTCTTCGACTGGCTCCAACAACTGAATCCCTGCCATGTTGATATTTTCGATATGATTGTCTCGAAGAAGGATCAACGGGCTCAAAAAACTTTCGAACAGCGTCAGGTACTTATTTTTTTCATTCACCAGAAGCATGTTTTTTGTTTGCAACTCCTCCAATTTGATATCTTCCGAGGCCGTTGCCCACTCTATGCAAAACGACAACTCAATCCTGTCAAAACACCGGATAAGATATTTTGAAAATTGAGATGCCTGCTCATTCTGTTTGACCTTCTCGTTGACAAGGTCAAGATACGAATCGCGATAATACTTGAAAAGTCCCAGAAACATTCCCAGGTCGATTCCCCGGCTGCGATGCCGCTTTGCCTCTACCACCCCAAAGCTGGCCACAGCATCGTCCCGGTAGTTTGAATCAACCCGAATATCTGGAATAACTTCCGGATTTTCTGAAATATATTGCGATATGGCGTTCGTCAAACCCGAGATGGAAAGTCGCCAGGCCTCCACAAGCGTGGACGTATACTTCGAATATCCATGCTGAATTGCATAATTGAGCACGGTATTCATCAACCAGGATTCGTTTTCCTGCAAAAGTATTGCCAATTGGCGGAAAGTGTTCATGATAGGGCCGTTTCGGTAAAGGTTTTGCGTGCCGGGATTTCTTGGAATATCTTGAAGAATAGCCTTTCTCCGCTGCAAAGGGCAAGAAGCGATACGCCTTCTGCTCCGTTATTTCTCCTGTGCTTTCCTATGCACTCGTCCGCTCCTCCCAGTCAGGCGGAGCAGAAAACGTCCCCCAGCGCTCCAGACAGACGTCAGGCAGCACCTGAATAGCGGGTTCCACGTTGCAGCAGTGCCTTTCCTCTTGGCGCGGCGCAACGCCACAGGCCACACGGACGTGGCCTGCCCGACTCACCCCGCCACCCTCCGGCTCGTTGGGGTTGCGGCCTCGCGGCCTTTCCAGGATCTCGTGTTCCTGGTGGATTTACTTCGTAATTTTGGCAGGATAGGGAACTGGAAAAAGACGGGAGGACGTACGAAGTCCATGTTCAAAAAGGATCCTGTTTCAGGCGTCGCCATATCCCTGGCGACAGCCTTGGGCGACGACCCCTTCTACCGGTCCCTTGTGGTGGATGACGAGGACGATGCCGGGACGCGCCTGGCTGTCCTGGCCCGATATTTTGAGCAGTCGATCCGCGAAGGCCGGGACATCGGGCAGGTCCGTCAGGCCGACGACGACGGATGCGCCGTGTGGATCACCAGCCGCGACACGGAACGTGTGCGGGCCGCCCGGGAGAAAAAGCTGGCGGCCCTTGGGCGGCTGCTCGGCCCTGTGGGGTTTGCCAACTACCGGTCCATGACGGCCAACATGGAACGCCAGCTTCCGCCGTTGATCGCCGAATCGGCGTGGTACCTGTCCATCATGGGGGTGGCCCGGGCCCGGCAGGGCCAGGGCCTTGGCGGGCGGCTTTTGGCGTCCACCCTGGCCGAGGCCGATTCCCACGGCGTCATGTGCTATCTGGAGACCTTCAATCCGCGCAGCGTGCCGTTTTATGCCCGGCTTGGGTTTGCGACGGCGAAGGAAGCGGTGGAGCCGCTCACCCGCGCCGGATACCAGGTGATGGTGCGGGCGGCGCGGTGATTTTCCCGGCCGAAGGCCCGGTTCGGGATGCCTGCGGCATGCGTGTCGCAATGTCCCCGCCGCCGACGCTCTTTGCCTCGGAAAGCCCGGCCAGGAAGGCTGAAGCCATGGAGACATCTGGTCCCAGGGGATAAGGACCACATACCTGCGGTTTGGCGGCGTACCCACTTCCGGCTTCGGCATGTCGCCAGGGCGATGTGGGCCGTTTGGATTCGCCGCACGGGGCCGCCTCCAACGGAGGTCAGCCCCTTGTGCGCCGTCATGGCCAGACGCGGATCACTGCGCGTGGCGGATTTCCTCGCTGGTGAGCAGCTTGTCGATGTCGAGCAGGATCAGCAGCCTGTCGTCGAGCTTGCCCACGCCCTTGATGTATTCAGACTCCACACCCGCAACCACGGGAGGCGGCGGCTCCACGGTGCTCGACTGAATCCGCAGCACCTCTGACACGCCATCCACCACGAAGCCGACGATCATGCCGTGAATCTCGATCACGATGATCCTGGTGGAGTTGTCGTGTTCCTTGACGGCCATGCCGAAGCGCTTGCGCAGATCGATGACCGGGATCACCCTGCCGCGCAGATTGATCACCCCGTCCACGGACGGCGGCGAGTTCGGAACCTTGGTGATGGGCATGATCCGGATGATCTCCTGCACCCGCAGGATATCGATGCCGAATTCCTCTTCCGAGATGGCGAACGTCACCAGTTGCAGCAACTCGTTGTCCTGCTTAAGCCCCAAATCTGCGCTCATACGCCGTCTCCTTATCTCCGGGACAGAGCCAGTGGCCTCGACCCGCCAATCGCCCGGGTTTTCGGGGCAGAGGAATCCTCGCCTTCGGATTTCATGTCGGTGATCAGAGTCTGCAACACCTGGCTTTGCTTGGCAAGTTCGGACACGGCCTGGGAGGCCTGGCCCATGGCCTGGGCGGTTTCGCTCGAAATGGTGGACACCTGCTCGATGGAGCGGTTGATCTCCTCGCTGGCGGCCGACTGTTGTTCCGAGGCCGTGGCGATGGCCCGGACCTGATCCGACGACTGTTCGACCAGATTCACGATCACGTCAAGGGTCTCGCCCGACTTGTTGGCCAGGGTGGTGGCTTCCAAGATGGTCCGCCCGGACTGGTCGACATTGTTCATGTTCTTGCGCGTGCCTTCCTGGATGCCGCGGATCGCGTCGCCGACCTCCTTGGTCGCGGTCATGGTCTTTTCCGCCAGCTTGCGCACCTCGTCGGCCACGACCGCGAAGCCGCGTCCCGCCTCACCGGCCCGGGCCGCCTCGATGGCCGCGTTAAGCGCCAGAAGATTGGTCTGGTCCGCGATGTCGGAGATCACGTTCATGACCTGGCCGATACCTTCGGCCTGCTTGCCGAGCACCTCCATGTCCTGCTTGAGATCCCGGGACTGGCGCTCCACCTCGCCGATGCCCTTGACCACCTGCCCCACGATCTCGGCCCCTTCCTGGGCCTTTTTACGCGCGTTATCGGATGTTTCAGCGGCCTGCGAGGCGTTTTTGGCCACCTCGAGCACCGTGGCGTTCATTTCCTCCATGGCCGTCGCGGTCTCGCTGACCCGGTGGGACTGCTCCTCCGCTCCCCGGCTGGACTGCTCGATCTGGGCCGAGAGCTCTTCGGAGGCCGAGGTCACCACCTCGACCACGCCCTCAAGCTGCTGCGCGGCCTGCAACATGCCCTCGGCCTTGGCGCGCTCGGCCTGCTTGCGGGCCTCTTCGGCCTCGGCCGTGGCGATCCTGGCCTTTTCGGACTCCTGCCTGGCCTCGTCGCCCATCTGCTGGGCCTCGGCGATCTTGGCCTTGAGCGTGGCCACCATCTGCTTCATGGCCCCGAAAACCCCGATCTCCGCACGCCTCTCGTCGAATCGCACATCGAGGTCGCCCCCGGCGATGCGCAGGGCCAGCGACGACAAGGACGACGGCTCGTCGCCCAGCAGCCGCAACATGTTGCGGGAGACGACAAACCCCAGCCCCAGACCCAGAAGCACCGACACCAGCGTGGCGACAATGCACACCATTCGCGCCGTGGTGTAATCGTCCGCGCTCTCGTCGACGTTCTTTTTGATCATACTTTGCTTAAATGCAATCAACTCTTCAATCGCAGTCGCCACTTCAGCCGTTTTCGCCCGCCCTGTGGTCGAAGAGAGTGTTTGCGCCTTTTTCTTTTGTTCTTTATCGGTGGTATTGCCGATTGTTATGACTTCATCATGCACCTTGAGCCACTCATTGATGGCTTCCTTTACCTTCCCAAGCTTTTTTCTTCCCTCGTCCGTATAGTAATACTGCTCTATATCTCCCATCTCTTTTTGCATCGTCGCTCGTCCAGACTTTAGAAAATCGATGAATTTCGACAATTCAGCATTCTCGTCGGCGAGTATCAAATTCTTTTCGTCGCGGATCAGGCGCAGCGTGGAGACATTAAGCTCTCTGGCCAAATCAAGCCCCTTGATATCCATTGCGCTTATCCGGGACAAATCTTCATACTGGTCTTTCATTTTACCCAAGGCGTAAAACGACAACAGCGCCGTCAAAAGCGAAAGCACACACGCCAGCCCCATCAGTTTGGTCATCGTTTTCATGCAGGATTCCTTGTCATATGCGTTGGCCCAATGTGAAATCCTTACCCAGCCGAGTACGGCAGCACTCTCGTTTTTTTGGGGAAGCAAAATGCTGAACGTCGGCCGTGGCCAAACATCCTCTCAAGAAATCTGTCTTATACAAGTGCAAGCATCCACGTCTAAACGCATTTTACCAAAAAGTGAATCGTAAAAACACACCCTGAATACATCCACGATTGCCACCCATCCGAGCCTTCCTGTTGATCAAAACATATATATGAATAACTATACACGTTTACCTGGATTTCGTAGCACAAAAGTGACCTACCCCGTACAGAAAAACCTGTTGCACGGACAGACTATGCACAAAAGATGCAAATCTATACAATTTTCCCCTGCCGCAAGCCAGACCTGCTGATTTCGCACAGAGCAGAGAGGAACTTCAAGAACATGTATGTTGCGTATGCAACGTGCCGTCTACATACTATAACACAATGAAATTATGCAGCAAGGCAACGACGGGACGGCGGTTACGGCAACGAACAGAGCGAAAGAATCCGCCGATTCCCCAGGCCCGGGCAAGCCCTGCCGCCGTGTCCGCACCCTGGACGCCGCCCCGCGCCAACGGCGACCATTGCCTCCTCTGGGCAGAAACACACCTGAGCAACGCCACAACCTGCCGCCGACTGTTTGAAACAGCGACTATCCGAAGACGTCGCCGGCCTCCTCGCAGCAGCGGCCAATCCGCCTTATACGCAAAAAATTGCCTATTTTTTTACAAAAATGGCATCAGATGCTATTGTTACGATTTTAAGTTATCGAATTTATTAGTTTTAACTAAATTTGTCACAATCAGACGTTTTTGTTACAGTTCTGTCACAATGCGATGCCGACGCCCGTGTCCACAACTTCTCGAGCAAAGGATGCCGACCATGAAAAAAATCACCCGTCTCCTGGCCCTGACCTGTCTCGCGCTGGCGATGACCATCCGCGTCGCCTCGGCGGTGGAGCTGCTCGTCTACACCGCCCTGGAGGACGACCAGATCCCCGTCTACATCAAAAGCTTCCAGGAAAAGTATCCCGACATCACGCTCAAATTCGTGCGCGACTCCACCGGTGTCGTGATTTCCAAGCTTCTGGCCGAAAAAGACAATCCCCAGGCCGACGTGGTCTGGGGCACAGCCGCCACAGGGCTCATCCTGCTCGAAGACGCCGGGCTCATCGAACCCTACGCCCCCAAGGGCCTGGAGCGCATCAACGCCCGCTTCCGCGACGGCCGCACGCCGCCCACCTGGGTGGCCGACGATATTTTCGAGACCGGTTTATGCGTCAACGGCCTGGAGCTGGACACCAAAAAGCTCCCCGCCCCGGCCTCCTACGCCGATCTGATCAAGCCCGAATACAAAGGTCTGGTGGTCATGCCCAACCCAGCCTCCTCCGGCACCGGCTACCTGACCGTCTCCGGGATCATGGCCCTTATGGGCGAGGAAAAGGGCTGGGAATACCTGGACAAGCTGCACGAGAACATCGCCATGTACACCCATTCCGGCTCCAAGCCCTGCAAGATGGCCGGAACTGGCGAATTCCCCATCGGCATCTCGTTCGGCTACCGGGGCGTCATGCAAAAACGCAAGGGCGAGCCCGTGACCCCCGTCTTCCCTAAAGAAGGCTCGGGCTGGGACTGCGAAGCCAGCGCGCTGATCAAGAAAAAGAACATGAAGCCCGAGGCCAAGGTCTTCCTCGACTGGGCCATCTCCGATCCGGCCATGGCCGAATACGCCAAGAACTACGGCATCCTGGCCGCCGACAACGTGGCCGGGTTCACGCCTCCGGCGGAGTATCCGGCCAATCCCGTGGACCAGCTCATCAAAATGGATTTGACCTGGGCCGCCAAGAACCGCGACCGCATCCTGGCCGAATGGGAAAAACGCTACGGGGCAAAGTCCGAAGCCAAGAAATAACCTCGCCATGCCGGGGGGCGGTCGCCGCCCCCCGGCCGGAGATCCGCATATGGGCACCCCCCCCCCGCCCCCGCCATTCACCTGGAGATGTGGGGCATCAAAAAAACGTTCGGCGCCTTCACGGCCCTTAAGGAAATCAGCTTCAAAGTCCATCGGGGCGAGATGGTCTGTCTGCTCGGTCCCTCGGGCTGCGGCAAGACCACGGCCCTGCGCGTCATCGCGGGTCTTGAGGACCACGACTCCGGCCGGGTGTTCATCGGTGGCCGCGACGTGTCGCACATGCCCATCTCCAAACGCAACGTGGGCATCGTCTTCCAGTCCTACGCGCTTTTCCCCAACCTGACCGTGGAAGGCAACGTGACCTACGGCCTGCACGGCCGGGGCATGTCCCGCCAGGACATGCGGCAACGGGCCGCCGGGCTCCTGGATCTGGTGGGCCTGCCCCAGGCCGGGGAAAAATATCCGGCCCAGCTTTCCGGCGGCCAGCAGCAGCGCGTGGCCCTGGCCAGGGCCATGGCCCTGTCCCCCGACGTGCTGCTCCTCGACGAGCCGCTCTCGGCCCTGGACGCCAAGGTGCGCGTCCATCTGCGCTCCGAGATCAAAAAACTCCAGCGCGAGTTGGGCGTGACCAGCATCCTGGTCACCCACGACCAGGAAGAGGCCATGACCATGGCCGACCGCATCCTGCTCATGGAGGGCGGCAGCATCGTCCAGGACGCGACGCCCGACGACCTCTACGACCATCCGGCTACGGTCTTCGCCGCCGGGTTTCTGGGATCCATGAATTTTCTGCCCGTCAGCTACGACAGGGCCGCCGCAACGGCCGCCATGGGCCAGGCCCGCCTGCGCGTGCCGGACGAGGCCGCACGCGGCGACGTCGGCACGCGGGCCGTCCTGGGCATCCGCCCCGAGGACGTCATGCTCGTGGAGGATGGCCGGGGAATCGTCGATTCCTCGGAGCCCAACCTCCTGGCGGTCCGGGCGGACTCCCTGGAATTTCGCGGAGCGCTCTACCGCATGCGGCTAGTGGCCGAGGAAGGATCCAGTCTGGAACAGGCCCTTTTCGCCGACGTCACGGCCAGACAGGTGCGGCGCATGGGCCTTGGCGAGGGAAGCCGCCTGCGCGTCTGCCTGCCCCTGGCCCGGCTGCACCTTTTCCCGGGCGCGACCGATGAGGCCATGCCGGACAGGGACGCCGCATGAACGCGACAGCCCAGGCCGTCCCCGCCGCCCGCCCGTCCGCCCTGTCCGACATCCTGGCCGGCCGCGGCATCCGGGGGGTGTTCATCGCCCTGGCCGGACTGTGGCTTACGGTCACCGTGGCCCTGCCGCTTGTCGGCCTTTTGTCCAAGAGCCTCTACGCCACCGACGGGCAGTTCGCGGGATTTGCGAACTTCCTGCGCTTTTTCACGGAGCCGAGCCTTTTTTCTTCCCTGACCCACAGCCTGTGGGTGTCCTCGCTGACCACCCTGGTGGCCGTCCCCCTGGCCTTCGTCTACGCCTACGGCATGTGCCGGGCGAACATCCCGGGCAAGACCGTGTTCCGGGCCCTGGCCATGTCGCCCCTTTTCGCGCCCACGCTCATGCACGGCATCGTGCTCGTCTACCTGTTCGGCAAAAAGGGGCTGGTCACCACCGGATTTTTCGGCCACACCCCGGGCTTCGACATCAGCCTTTACGGCCACGTGGGCATCATCATCGCCGAGGCCCTCTACGCCTTTCCCCCAAGCTTTCTCATCCTCTCCACGGCCCTGTCCCTGACCGACGCCAGGCTCTACGAGGCCGCCGCATCGCTTGGGGCCTCGCGTTTCCGCATCTTTCGCACCGTGACCCTGCCCGGGGTCAAATACGGCCTCATGAGCGCGATATTCATCAGCTTCGTCTCCAGCTTCACCGACTTCGGCGCCCCCAAGGTGGTGGGCGGCTCCTACAACGTCCTGGCCACGGACATCTACAAGCACGTCATCGGCCAGCAGAACTTCGTCATGGGAGCCACCGTCAGCGTCATCCTGCTCATCCCCACGGCCCTGGCCTTTTTGGCCGACTACCTCATCCAGCGCCGCCAGGTCTCGACCATGGCCGCCAAGGCCGTGCCCTACGTCCCTCGCCGCAACAACGCCCGCGACCTTCTGGCGTTTTGCTCCTGTGGCCTGATCAGCCTGTGCTTCATCATCTATCTGGCCACCGGGCTTTTCGCCTCCCTGGTGGATGTGTGGCCCTACAAACTTGGACTCGTGCTCCGCCACTACGATTTCACCGGGGCCGGAGGCGGCGGCTACACGGCCTTTTTCAACAGTCTGCGCATGTCCGCTTATTCCGCCGTCCTGGGCGCTTTCCTGGCCTTTTTCACGGCCTACGTCCTGGAGAAATTCAAGGAATATCCGCGCCTGCGCCTGGGCTGCGCCGCCTTGTCGCTTTTGCCCATGGCCCTGCCGGGCCTGGTCATCGGCCTGGCCTACATCTTCTTCTTCAACTCCCCGGGGTGGAGCCTCCTTGGCGTCCACATCCCAAACCCCTTAAACTTCCTCTACGCCACCATGGGCATCCTGGTACTCTCCAACCTCGTCTACTTTCATACCGTGTCCTTTCTCACGGCCCGCACGGCGCTCAAGCAACTCGACCGGGAATACGAGGCGGTATCCGACTCCCTGGGTGCGCCCTTCACCCGCCTGCTGCGAACCGTGACCCTGCCGGTCTGTCTTCCGGCCGTCATAGAGATCGGCTACTATTTTTTCGTGCGCTCCATGACCACGCTCTCGGCCGTCATCTTCCTGTACAGCGCCGACATCCCCCTGGCCGCCGTGGCCGTGGCCAACATGGACGACGCCGGGGACACCGCCGCAGCCCTGGCCATGTGCGTGCTCATCGTGGCCACCAACCTGGTGGTGCGCATGGTCTACGGTCTATGCACCGCCGGCGTGCGGCGAAAGGCCAGGGTGTGGATGCAACGGTGACGGTGATCAAGAAAAAACGGCAGGAGGGTGGCGGCGGGGGAAATGCCACCGGCGGCCCAAAGGGGCTCGGCCCATTTTGGAATCCCCGGGCCGGGGAAAGCGTGGACCAGGGCGGGCGGGTTGGGAATTTGCGCGCAACAACAAGAAAAAGGAACAACAGATGCAGGATGCAAAGCTGTCGCACGTCAAGGCCGTGATTCTCGACTGGGCGGGCACCGTGGTGGACCACGGCTGCATCGGCCCCGTGGCCGTATTCATTGAGGTCTTTGCCCGCCACGGCGTGGAGGTCACCACGGCCCAGGCCCGAAAGCCCATGGGGCTCATGAAAAAAGACCATGTCCGGGCCATGACCCGCGACCCCGGGGTGGCCGCTGTCTGGCGCGACGTCCACGGCCGCGATCCGGACGAAAAGGACGTGGACGCCATGTATCTTTTGACCGAGCCGCTCATGGTCGGCTGCATCGCCGCCCACGCCGATCCCATCCCCGGCGCGCTTGACGCCGTGGCCGCCTTCCGGGCCATGGGTCTTCCGGTCGGCTCCACCACGGGCTACACCCGGCCCATGATGGACATTATGACCAGGGAGGCCGCCGCCAGGGGCTACGTCCCGGACACCATGGTCTGTTCCTCGGACGTGCCCGCCGGACGCCCCTCGCCGTTTATGTGCTACAAGGCCGCCCTGGATCTGGCCGTCTATCCCTTCTGGGAGATGGTGAAAATCGGCGACACCGTGTCCGATGTGGCCGAGGGGAAAAACGCGGGCATGTGGACCATCGGCCTGACCCTTCGCGGCAACGAGATGGGCCTGACCGAGGCCGAGCTGGCTGCCCTGCCCCAGGCCGAAAAGGCCGCCCGCCTGGCCGGGATCGAGGCCCGGCTTACCGCCGCCGGAGCGGATTTCCTGGCCCCGGACCTGGCCGCCTGCCCGGCCGTCGTGGCCGGAATCGAGGCCCGCATCGCCAGGGGCGAACGTCCGGGAGGCGAATAATAGCCATGGCCGACCATCCGTCGCCGCCGCCTCCGGGAGAAGGCGACAGCAACGCCTCGCCGCGCCGGGCTGCGTGGCGCGCGGGCCTTTCCCAGTCCGCACGGGAGCTTTTATCCCGCGACGAGAAGGTCTTTTTGCGTCAAAGCCTGTCCACGCCCTGCCTGGACGCCCTGTCCGGCTGCGTCGGCTCCACCCTGACCACCCTGGATGGCCGGGAGCTTCTGGATTTCCACGGCAACTCCCTGCATCAGGCCGGACACGCCCACCCCGAGATCGTGGCCGCCATCAAGGGCCAACTCGACGCCATGGCCTTTTGTCCGCGCCGCTTCACCAACGAACCGGCCGTGCGCCTGGCCGAGGAGCTCGTCGCCCTGGCCCCGGGGCGGCTCGGCAAAGTGCTCTTCGCCCCGGGCGGAACCCTGGCCGTGGGCATGGCCCTGAAAATCGCCCGGCTGGCCACGGGCCGCTTCAAGACCGTGTCCATGTGGGACGCCTTTCACGGGGCTTCGCTGGACGCCTGCTCCGTGGGCGGCGAGGCCCTTTTTCGAAGCCGCATCGGCCCCCTTTTGCCCGGCACGCAGCACGTCCCGCCGCCCGACCCCTACCGCTGCGTGCTGCACCCCGCAGGCTGCGACGGCTGCGATCTGGCCTGCGCCCGCTACCTGGACTACGTGCTGGAAAAGGAAGGCGACGTGGGCGCGGTGGTGGCCGAGCCCCTGCGCTGCACCACGGTGAACATCCCGCCCAAAGGCTACTGGCCAGCGGTACGCGCCGCCTGCGACCGGCACGGGGCGCTTCTGATCCTGGACGAGACCGCCACCTGCCTGGGCCGCACCGGCAAGATGTTCGCCTGCGAGCACTTCGGGGCCGACCCGGACATCCTGGTCTGCGGCAAAGGCCTGGGCGGCGGCATCATGCCGCTTGCGGCGGTCATCGCCGACCCGGCCCTGGACGTGGGCCGGGATCTGGCCATCGGCCACTACACCCACGAAAAAAATCCCACGGCCTGCGCCGCCGGGCTGGCCATGCTGCACATCCTGCGCCGCGACGGCCTGCCCGGCCGGGCCGCATCCCTGGGGGAGACGGCGCTTTCCCGCCTGCGCGACATGGCCGCCCGCTTCCCGATCATCGGCGAGGCGAGGGGCCTTGGGCTGTCCCTGGCCGTGGAGCTGGTGCGCGACCGCACGACCCGCGAGAAGGCCGCGGACGCCGCCGACGCTGCGCTCTACCACTGCCTGGCCCGAGGACTGTCCTTCAAGACCTCCCACGGCAACGTGCTGACCCTGACCCCGCCCCTGACCATCTCCGAAACCGACCTCAACCGGGCCCTGGACATCGTCGAATCCGCCCTGGACCTCGCAAGCGCGCCAAAGGAATAACGCCATGGATCTGTCCTGCTACCCTGACAACCCCTATATCCTCCTGACCCCGGGGCCGCTGTCCACCTCCAAGTCCGTCAAGGCCGCCATGTTGCGCGACTGGTGCACCTGGGACGCGGACTACAATTCCATCGTCACCGACCTGCGCGAGCGTCTGGCGAAGATGGCCAGCGATACGCCGGACTACACCGCCACGCTCATGCAGGGCAGCGGCACCTTTTGCGTGGAATCCTGCATCGGCACGCTGATACCCGAAGGCGGCGCGCTGCTCGTCCCGGCCAACGGGGCCTACGGGGCGCGCATCGCCAAAATCGGCAGGATGCTGCGCATCCCGGTCATCGAGGAGGATTTCGGCGAAACCTCGCCGGTCGATCCGTCCCGCGTGGCCGAGCTTTTGGGCGCACATCCCGAGGTGACCCATGTGGCCGTGGTCCACTGCGAGACCACCACCGGCATGCTGAACCCCGTGGCCGAGATCGGCGCGGTGGCCAAGGCCGCCGGGAAGATCTACATCGTGGACGCCATGAGCAGTTTCGGCGGCATCCCCATGGACATGGCCGCCATCGGGGCCGACGCCCTGATCTCCAGCGCCAACAAGTGCATCCAGGGCGTTCCCGGCTTCGGGTTTGTCCTGGCCAGACGGGCGGTCATGGAGGCCTGCGCCGGACAGGCCCGGTCCTTGAGCCTCGATCTGTACGACCAGTGGCAGGCCATGGAGCGCGGCGGCGGCAAGTGGCGTTTCACCTCGCCGACCCATGTGGTGCGGGCCTTTGCCCAGGCCATGGACGAACTTGCCGCCGAGGGCGGCGTTGCGGCCCGTTTCGCCCGCTACAGGGCCAATCAGGCCGCCCTGGCGGACGGCATGGCGGCCCTTGGCTTCAGCACGCTGTTGCCCCGCTCCCTGCAATCGCCCATCATCACCTCGTTTCTCAATCCCGCCCACCCCGACTACGCCTTCAAGCCCTTCTACGAGCGGCTCAAGGCCAAGGGATTCGTCATTTATCCCGGCAAGGTGACCTCGGCCGACACCTTCCGCATCGGCAACATCGGCGAGGTCTATCCCGCCGACATCGAACGCCTTCTTGCGGCGGTCAGGCAGTCCATGTACTGGTCGGCGTAACCCCGCCGTCGCCGCGCATCCATGATCCATACGGCCGTCCCGGCCTCTGCGGGGCGGCCGGAAAGGCCCGGGCCAAAAACGCATGAACGCCGTCGTCCTTACCCTGGTGCTGCTTTCGGCGGTGCTCCACGTTCTGTGGAACACCCTGGTCAAGACCTGCGACGACCGGTTGTCTTTCGCCTGGCTGACCACGGTCCTGGGCGGCGCGTTCCTCATCCTTCCCTTCGGCTACGTGCGCCTTTTCGCCCCCGGCCATATCGACGCGGATGTCTGGCTGTGGGCGGGCGTGTCCGGAGCGTTCCAGGCCCTGTACGTGATGCTCCTTTTCGCGGCCTACGGCCGGGCGGACCTGTCCGTGGTCTATCCGGTCAGCCGGGGCCTGGCCCCCCTGGCGGTGATGCTTTTTGCCGGAAGGTTCGTTGGCGACGCCGTGGGGCCGCTCCAGGCGACGGCCGTGGGGCTTGTGGTGGCGGGCACGGTGGCCGTGGGCCTGACCACCCGCAACGGGTTCGGCCGCATGTCCCGTTCGGGGCTTTTCCTGTGCCTGCTCACGGCCCTGGCCACGGCCGGGTATTCGCTGGTGGACCGCAAGGCCATGAGCCTTCGCCCGGCCCCCGGGGCCACGGAGTTTTTGTTTCTATCCTACCTGTTCCTGACGGCCGTTCTGACGCCCTGGGCCCTGATCCGGCGGGGCTGGCGCGGTCTTTTCTCCCAGTGGCGCGTCAATCGTCGCGACGTGATCCTGGTCTCGATTCTCACCCCCCTGTCCTATCTGTGCATCGTGGCCGCCATGGGCATGGGCAACGTGGTGCTCATCACCGCCGGGCGCAACGTGGGAATCCTGTTCTCCACCCTGGCCGGGGCCTGGCTCTTGCGCGAACGGGTCACCCGGGGCCGGGTCTTCGGCACGGGCGTGATTTTTTGCGGGCTGGTGCTTCTCCTCCTCAACTAGCCAGCAACGCCTGCCCTGGTTGCGTCATCTCTTTCCAACCGGGTGCGTCCTGCGGCGAAATCCCGCAACACGTCGCATCAGCCGCACGGTTCTGCGCCTGCATCTGGTGCTCGCGGGCGGCGTTTTCAAGCCTGTTCCGGATAACGTCCAGACGGGACATCGCCTGATCCTTCATGATTCTTGCCCAATGCGACGCATCTTCGCCTCCAGTCGAACGCCGCTTATACATGGCGCATGTATCGGATGAAGCATGGGCACGAATGGGGATGGCCATGCTTTCCTTTCAGGGCTTTCCCGTGGTATCGTCCCGAAACCCCATGCACTCCCGATACGCGACAGACCGCCTGAGCGCCCGTGAGGCGGCCCCGTAGGGCGCTCCATGAGGGAATCTGATGGAAAAGCCCCCGACGCCTTCCTTGAACATGCCGATATCATACAGAAATAAGGAGATACCCCATGCCCCGTGAATCGAAATTCGACGCCGTGACGCTTCGTGCCCTCATCAACGAAGGAAAATCCGCCCAGCAGATCATGGACGCCCTCGGCGTCAAAAAGCCCATGCTGAAGGCGTATGTGGCGCGGCTGATGATGCTGGATGAAAAATTCTACAAGATCGCAGGCATGGACGGCCGGGCCGCGAGCGGCTCGCCGGAGTTCAAAAAGACCGGCCTGCACCTGGGGGCGACCCTGCTGAATAATTACGGTTTCAGCGAAGGGGATGCGTTCCGGGTTTCGTCGCCCGAGGCCGGGAAGATCGTGTTGGAGAAGGTTTAGCCTACAACTTTTATGTGCATATGGCGAAAAGAGGCCCACTTCGTCCTGGGAAGTTGGTTGGCGCGGGTCATTTCCTTCACATTGGCGACCTTCTCCCAGCACCTTACCGGCGTGCCACCCTATCCAGCCAGGGTGTCAAGAGAAGCAACCCAAGGGAACCCGTCATGTCTCCCCTAGGAAAACCTTTTCTTCAGAACGTCGATCATTGTCGGACTCAACTGCTTGAAAAGTTCTGCATTGCACGACGGGTACGAATTTGTTTTATGAGCAGGAGAACCATACAAGCCGCTTTGTAAGGATGGAAACGGCCCATATCCTGTCACTTGCGGCCATTTGATAGTCAGATCCAAAGCGCCGTTCTGCGCTCGACTAGGATCCATTGTCTCGAGAGCAATACCCTTGTAGTTGGCAAGATTCGGCGTATTAGGAGTCATGTTATTCTGCAGTATTTGTTCCGTTGCAATGGAGTAATAACGTGATGTTGCGGCTGGCGTTCCATCAGCCACCGCCGGATCGACGTTGGTTGCAACGATGGACACGGTATAGTCTGTGTTCAGGTGTATCGTGAATGTTCGAAACTGTTGGGGAAAATCCCTTAGTGAAGAGGTTTCGACTTGCCAAAAGCCATTTTGAGGGGTGTTGGTATTGGGTGATGGAAATGCTTTGATTGTATTAAAATGGCGATGCCCCGATATCCACATGAGAAGATTCGGAGTGTTCCAGAGTTCGTTCACTAACCCGTTCAAAGAGACGGCATTGTGTTCCGTGGCGTTCGGGTCTTTGTCAGACTCCCACCATTCCATATCGGAACCGATGGGGGAAACACCGATCGGTATGTGGGCGGCGATGATCATCAACTGGTTGGCCGTCTGGCCAGCAGCAAGCTCATCCTGAAGCCAGCCCCACCGTTCGGCGTCAAGGAATCCATGTGCGTGAAAATCGTGGGAGCCGTCGGTATCCGACTGGGTATCATCCAGCACGATAATCTTAAGCGGTATATCGGACTTCGGGACAAAACTATAACAGGCAAAACCCTTTTCAATTTTTGAAGGGTCGACCAGATTGAAGCCGTGGCCGATTGGCGTTGTGGCTGTATGAAAAAATTCCTGCATCCATTGGGTCTTCGTCACCGCGTAGCGAGCACTGTCCGCCGTGACAGTCGGAGGCGAAGAGTACTGTCCAATGGGTCCAGCCTTGACAATTGCGCCGTCAGCGGTTGCCCCGTCGAGCACGCCCATGTAATCGGACCGCTCTTTCAGGCTGGCCGAGACATCGTACATGCATGGGAATAGCGCCCCTGCATCGACAGGGGCTAACAATCCGGAAGCCATGACGTTACCGGTGATATACGATTGCCGAAGGCCGAGGGTGCTATCGGCGTCGACCGGGAGGGTACCTATCCAGAAATGATCATGGTTGCCAAGAGTCTGATACCAGGGGATGGATGGGTCGAGCCCGGCGGCCTGGAACGTCTTTTGGTAGTCAATGGTCAGGTTCCCTCGCAGGTCGCCGGAACAGGGTGTAATGACCTTGCCGTCTATGACGTCAATATACCATCTCAACTCGTTGTGTTGCGAAGTATTGCTTACATCTCCCAAGGATATGCCGAAATCGAACGGCGTTGTCTTGTGAAGCGCGTTTATCGTTTGGATGGCGGCATCGAGAACCTGGGTCGTACACATCATAACAGGAGAATATATTGAAGAATTTGCAAAACAAAAGGGATCAACCTGCTGCGTAGAGATGAGCTGGTTCGGGGATTCCTTGTCGGTGATATGGACATCGGTGAAGGAAAAGAAACTTGAGAGTTGGTGTCGTCTTTGCGGTGAAGCATTGCTGTATCCGTTCGGCATGATATCGGTTCGCTGCACGTTCTCGAGCCCAGGGCCAAACGTAGAGTTGCCGTAGCCGTACGTACTGTACTGGGATATCTGCGGAAGCTGGGACGCCGTGAGCCCCGGCGAGATGGCGGGGAAAACCAGCACCCGGTCTTTCGTCGTAAGGACAGTGGCATCAATCGGGTAGGTTGGAGCCTGACCGCTGACAGAGGCCTCAGATGAGCCTGAAGTCGATCTGCCCAGATAGAGAGCTGCGGCCATTCCAACGGAATATTTCATGAACTTCCGCCGCGTGATGGGCTTGACCATATTCAAGTCGTCGCTTGGCAAAATACCGCCAGGCCTTTTTGAATCCCCTTTTGCCATGACTTCCTCTTTCGACCGATCATTTTATGCAGCCACTCGTAAACGACCAGCACACATGAACTGAAGCATTTATCCTTATCATATTTAAAGACATTGAAGTTGCTTACGTAGCGATGACAAGCAACTATTTTAAACTCGAGAGACGTTTTCTAAGCAACGGTTATTGAACAGACAGCCTCCCGGGTCACACCGTGGGGCTCTATTTGTTCTCGGAGGGTGGGGGCCTCTTCGGTTGTCGCCTTTTCCCACACCAGTCACTCTTTCCCTACTCTATGGATTTTGCTTGGCAGGAACCGTTTCGTCCATAGCCAAGAAGGTCAAGACGATCCGGGTGAAGGCGGCTGGCGCTTCAAATTGCAAATGGTGCGTTCCACCTTTGAACTGAACCAACCAGGCGCCAGGGATAAGACTCGCCAAAATCTTTGAGCTCTTGGTGCCCACGACAGTATCCGCCGTTCCTACCAGCAACATGACCTGATTCTTGATCTGCGCCATCTTTTTCAAAGGGGTCTTCCAGCCCATGGCAGCCTGAATTTGTTTTTTTATCGTAGGATTATCAGGCAAAGCTATGTGCTTGAAAACATCGGCAACGGCTTTTCCATCTGTTGAAGTGGCGTGGATGATAGCCTTGTTGATGCGATCAGGAAAGTAAAGAAGCAAATTTTGTGTGGTCACGCTCGATTGAGAATACCCAAGCACGTTTGTTTTTTGGACTCCAAGTGCATCCAACAAGCCAATAACGTCTTGAGCGAAAAGACGATACGTGAATTGTTGGCCATTATCCGTAGAATACCCCATTCCCCGGTTGTCCATGACGATCAATTGATACTTTTTCGACGCCTCTTCGATTAATTCAGGGACCCAGCTCTCCATCGTGCCGCCAAGCCCGGTAAGCAACAGCAGTGGTTCACCGGAACCGACCAACTTGTACCCGATTTTGATCCCGTTGGCGTTTATCTGGTAAATGTCGTGGCCTTTGGCATCTACCGCTACCTTTTCACCCACGGGGACGATGTCCTTGGCCCAAGAGAAAGAAGTGCTGATCCCCAAAAGTATCATCAGCAGACACGAAACGCAGAGGGTGACTCCTGTGAGTCTGAAACGATGGAGCATATTATCCTCATTCCTGAAGAGGCAATTGATATTCTGGGAAATCCTGGTCCGCCTCATTGGGAAATCCTGGCGCGTGAAGAGTGGTGACTTTCCTGCTCACGTTCTCTGGCCACGTAACAATAGATTACACGCATGTGCAAGGGCGTTGACAAGGGCGTCACTTTTCGGCGCTGATTTTCTTGGCCTTCAAGATGTCGAACGGCGGCGTCCATGGATGAGTCGGGAGTTGTCGTTTCCCCGCCCCGGCCCTTCCCCAGGACCGGCCTCTACCGCCCCCAAAATCTGTGCGATGAGAAGCCTCGTTCTTCACGTCAGCGAATTGGGCAACCCGGCGACAGGCTTCACGGCAGGATGGCGAACACCCGGGCCGGGAATCCCGACCCCTCCTTCGGCTTGGGAAACGTCGCCACGACCAGCGCGCCGGATTCCGGAACCTCGTCCAGGTGCGCCAAAAGCTCGATCTGATAGCGATTGCGGCCCAGAATGTAGGCCTCCAGGGAATAGTCATTGCGCGATGTCGCCGCGCCCGGGTCCGTGTCCGTCGTCTCGTGGCCCGACGCCGTGACGCCGCGCTCCTCATAGAGATACCGCAGCACCTCCAGGCTCCAGCCGGGCGTGTGGGAGATGCCGCCCGCGTCCTTGTTCTGCATGGCGGCCATGTCCGGCCAGCGTGCGGACCAGTCCGTGCGCAGGGCCACGAACGCCCCCCGGGGGATCTGGCCGTGGCGCGTCTCCCAGGCCCGGACGTCGTCCATGGTCACGGTGTAGTCGGGGTTTTTGGCCGCCGCCTCATGCACGTCCAGGACCACCAGCGGCAGGAGCATCTCCTTGACGTCGATCTGATCCACGGTGCGAAGCCCTTGCACGAAATGCGCCGGGGGGTCGACATGGGTGCCCCACTGCCCCACATGCGTGAAAAGCTGGGCATAAAACCCGCTGCCCTTGGTCCCCTGGCCCGGTTCATACCCATAGACCGTCTGGCGCGTCTCGTCGGGAAAGCCCGGCCAATGCGGAATCCCCGGCGCGAAGGCATGCGTCAGGTCCACGAAACGTTTGCTAGCGATGACTGTCCAGGCGTCGGCCAGGGTCAGGCCGTCCGCCGCCGGGCAGGCGGTCGCCGAGGCCAGGGCAAGGCAGATTGCCAGGGGGAGAAGGAGCGTTTTTGCGGACATGGGAAGCGCCTCCGTATGGCGAGGGACAAGACGGCGATGCGTCAGGGATGTCCGTGCGTAGCGGAGTACGGTGAGAAAAGAAAGCTTGGCGATGGCGATAGGGACGACACGGATACTCGACAGCAAACATACGTCACATGCGCCATATTACGCCTTGATCGCCTCCCTCGCGGCCCGTTCCAGGGTCTCGGCGGCAAAGGCGTTCAGGCTTTTTCCCGTCACTTTGGCGGCGGATTCCGCCAGACGGTGAATTTCAGGCGAAACCCGGACCATGAAGCGGCCGGAATAGGGTTTTTCGGGGGGCTTGCCGATCTCCGCACAGGTGGCCAGATAATCGTCCACCGCCTCCTGAAAGGCTAGGCGCAACTCGTCAACGGAACGGCCGGTGAAGTGAATCACGTCGCGTATTCCGGAAATTTCCCCATGAAAGGCGTCGTCGCCAGACTCGAATTCAAACGTCCCAAGATAGCCTTTGTACTGAAACGCGTTCATTGTTCGATCTCCATTTCGCACAGGAATCGGCGCACGGACTTGACCGCGCCCTTGTCCAGAACCGGCCTGGGGTGCGGCCGGTGAATGCGCAGGATGGCCCCGTCCGCCGAGACGAAGCGGACGCGCGACCCGTCGCCTTCAAGTTTTCGGCAGCCAAGCGCGAGTAAAAGCGCCTCCACGGCGGACCATGCGATATCGCCCCGCTCGGGCTTGGCGAGGATGGCTTCAAGTGTCCTGCGAAGCCGACTATTCATGTTTTTATGATATCATTCTATGATGCGAAGTCAAGTTTTCAAGATCGTGTGGATGGATGGCGGGCCGTAATCAGGGTTTCAGCGGTAGCAAAGATGGGCTGCGCCTGGGGCGCAGACCGGAATCCAAAAAGAAACGCCGGATTCGCTTCCGCGATATTGACCAGGGTGGACGCTCTCCATAGTATCCGAAATATCCTCGGCCGTCGGCCGAGCCGAGGGGAAAGCCGCCCGGCGGATCATGGATGCTTTCGGGGTCACAAAGCCGATGGTGAAATCCTCTCTGGCGCGGTTGATCCAGTTGGAGGAGCAGTTTTACACAATCAATGGCATGGAAGGCCGGGCCGTGAGTGGTTCGCCAAACATTATAAAGACCGGGCTGCACCTGAGTGCGGCCCTGTTGAGAACGGGCCGCTTCAGCGAAAAGGATGTTTTTCGGGTTTGGGTGACGGATGAGGGGAAGATGGTGTTGGGGCAGAAGCGGTAAGGATATGGGGGGAGGCTTGGCGCATGCTCAAAATGACGAAAACATCCGTGCCGATCAGCGTCGCCGGGCTCTTGATTATCCCCTTGATGTTCGCTGACCTTGGCGCTGCCTGTTCACGGATATTGTGGAATACGAACACGCAGGCTGTTCTCGTTGCCAGGTCGATGGATTGGAGTGCACCATTTGGCGACAGGCTCGTTTTGAACCCCCGAGGCATTCACATGCAAGGGTGGCCGGGAGAGAGCCCGGCGACCTGGATCTCCAGGTATGGGAGCATCACGGTTGTTCCTTATGCGTTCAGCTTGGCCTTCCTGAAGAGTCTCGACAGCGGCTCAAACGCCGCCAGGAATCTCGACCCCCTGGCGGATGGGAGTTCGGAAGGCATGAACGAAAAGGGGCTTGCCGCGCATCTTCTCGCGTTGGAGGCCACGGCCTACGAAAAACGCGACACGGGGAAGCCGCGCGTTCACCCTGCCCGCCTGCTGCGATACGTCCTGGACAATTTCAGCACGGTGAAGGATGCCGTCGCCGCGCTGCAAACCATCCAGGTCGTTCCGCTCGTTGGCGAAACGGTGTACCCGCAACATATGGCTCTCGATGACGCCACGGGAGATTCAGCGATTATCGAGTTTCTCGACGGCAGGATGGAAATCCACCACGGACGGGAACATACGGTGCTGACCAACGATCCGCCATATCCTGACCAGCAGGAAAATCTCTCGCGATATGCGGGCTTCGGCGGCGTGCGTGAAGAACTTCCCGGCGGCGTTGAATCCCTTGATCGTTTTGTCCGGGCCGCGACATTTCTCAAAACCCTGCCCGAACCCAAAGACCGCACGGAAGCCGTCGCGTTTTTATCCAGCGTCATCCGCAATGTTTCCGTGCCGTTTGGTGCGGTGTACCATTCGTTGCCGGGATCACCGACATACCCCACTTGGTGGACGGCAGTCTCTGACTTGAAAAATCGCACCTTCTTCTTTCACATGACCCGCAGCCTGAATGCCCTGTGGGTACACCTCGACAAGGTGGATTTTGCAGCTGGTAGCCCCCGGCGTGTTCTCGATCCTGGCCGGAATGATCTCGCGGGCGATGTCACGAATCGGTTTGAGCCGGTTCCGGCTGGCGGATGAGTGGACGGAGTTTCGAAGTTCCAGAAGACTGGGTTGCACCTGAGTGCGGCTCTCCTGAAAAATTACGGCTCAGTGATGGGGATGCGTTCCGGTTATCGGTGGTGGAAGAGGGGAAGATCGTGTTGAAGGAAATTTAACAAGATTGTTTTCAGGAATATTTAAATAGGTCAAAATTCTAGTTTAATAGGCGAAAATTGATATCAATTAATTTTGGATATAACTATTTATTGACAGATACTGACCGTGGCGCAAAAATTACTAGATATACAAGCTTAATAGAATATAGAAAAAAATGAAAACAAAGCATTTTTGGTTTATATCCCTTGCAATGGGAATCTATATATTTCTAGCGATTTATTTTTATCGTCTTTTTGTGGGCACGGAATTTTCAATGAAAAGTTCTACATGGGGCGAGTTCGGAAGTTATATTAGTGGTGTTATTGGAAGCGTCATCGCTTTAGCTAGTTTTTTACTTCTCCTTGTCAATATTCGATTGTATAATGATGAGATTATGAGTGTTAAGGAAACTCTTAAAATTTCTCAGATGAAAGATAAGCGTGATGAGCTAGTGATGTATATACATATGCTAGAGCGTGATATAATGTTTCTCCTTGATGAGGATATATCTTTGCCATCAGGGCGCGGTATTTTAAAATTAAAGCGAGTGCTCAAGGAGCACGCGAATGTCGTCGACCTGAAGTCGATTCAACAATATTTACTATATTTGGAGTTGGCAAAACAAGTTGTAACCCTCGCTGAAGAACTTGATAAAATTTCTAGCTACAAACGCTCAGAAGAATTTTATAAAAATAAGTATCCAGGTGTGTAGAGGTATTTATGCACAAAAATTTGATCAATGGACTGGTTGATTGTTACCGTAAAGTTCTTGATAGTTATGATTTCAAAAATCCGATTGACTATCATTCTGTCAGTCTTTCCAGAGTTAGACCTGGTTCGCTTCAAGGTTCAGACTTAATCAAGGCTGATGATAATTCTCAAACATTGAGTTTGTCTCCTGACAACACAATGCTTAATAAGATATTTAATTATTGCATGAGTATTCAGGAGGCCGGCACGGGTAAAAAAGCCCTTTTTCGTACCATTTATACTTTCCCTGCTGTAGCGGATGATTTGAATCGATTTATTGATTATGACTATGATAACAATGACGAACTAAATGTCCCCATTAATTTAACACCAAAGCAGGTTGAAGATTTTTTTTATTTTTTGTGTGACAAGGCGCTTCAAGCAAAAGAACTAAACAACAATATTTATAATTTAAGACAGACTCGTTTTATATTTACTGGAGATGTCGGGTCTGGGAAAACTACTTTTTTTAATTATATATTTTCAATGTATTACGATAAGCTTGATGAATTAGAAATTATTTGGGTTCGACTGGATTTGACAAAAGACGCTTATTCTAATCAAGAGGTTAAAGATGCATTGATTGCCCATACTTCGTATATTATTAAAAGATTCTATAAAGAAAAAATCGGTGGTGATTTTGCTACAGAGGCACTTAAGTCGATCTCAGTGCTTTACGGAGAAGATGTTGCAAAAAGTGCCATAACTTCTTTTTTGTCGGACAATTCTCGCCCACAAAATTCTTCCTCAGAACTGCATAAGAATTTACAGCTAAAATTAGTTAAATACATCAGTAGAAAATATGCTTTTATTTATGTTTTTGATGCACTGGACAATCTGCGAACAGACAGTGATTTTGTTGATAAAATTAAGCAGTTTAAAGAAATATTTTATGATGAGGGTATTAAGTGTGTTATGATTGCAGCGATGAGAAACCTTTCACATTTTCTTTTTCTGAAATCGCTGTCGGCTAATGAAATAATACAAGAATCTGATATGCGTGGGCAGCCACGAGTTTATAAAATCTTACCCCCTAATCTTAAGGGTGTTATTGAGAATAGGCTTAATTATTTAACGGATTGTTTTGAATGGCTATTTTATGCGCATAATCGTTCTAAAGAAAAAATTGCGAAAATACGAAACCTGAGAAATGTTAGCCGTGTTTCAACTTTTTTTTGGGTTGATGATGAAAATATCAACTATTATTATAAAGTTTTTATGTATTATGTCAGGCGTGGTTGTCTTTTTGATAGAAAAAAATACTACCATAGAAATGATGTTACCATAGACTCTGCCTATCTAGCTCTTGAAAAACTTGTTGGTACAAATTTCAGGCTTTTGCTAAAATCTTTAAATCAACTTCACAAATGTTTTTTAGATGTTCTGCAGCAATTGAATA
The DNA here is from genome assembly GCF_013376455.1 of Desulfolutivibrio sulfodismutans DSM 3696. Classification (GTDB taxonomy): domain Bacteria; phylum Desulfobacterota; class Desulfovibrionia; order Desulfovibrionales; family Desulfovibrionaceae; genus Desulfolutivibrio; species Desulfolutivibrio sulfodismutans. Next base: position 1,879,384 of record NZ_CP045504.1, read on the forward strand.
TTAGCCCTGAGGAAGTTGTTGAAATTTTAAAAAATCAAGACTCTGAAGAAACTGATTCGAGAAGGTTGAGCGCTGAAAAACTAAACGAAATACTTAGTAAGCACCATGCGGTCATTAAAACACTTCTTGCCTCAAATGGGATTTATAAACATCCTTTTTTTTACGATGAAATAGACGGAGAGTTGCAAGCGTGTCCGCAGCAAAGTTTTAAACACCCCTATATAAAGAGTTTGTTTCATGGTGCAAATACGACTCATCGGTGTCAAATATATCACTTGCTGGCAAAAATACGTCTTTTACAGTACTCAAAAAAATTTATTTTTGAGCATGATACGAAGCCACTAGAGTATTTAAGTACACACTTCGGCTATAATGCAGCGCAGTTGAAATTTGATCTGAATGAACTTCTTGTTTATAATATGATCAAAGCATCTCCTGTTGAAGAGGATTTGAAACGCGTTTTGAAGTACAAATTCCACATATCGGTTATTGGCGAGAACGCTTTGTCGCAACTTATTGGCGAATTAAGCTATACGAGGATAGTTTTAAACGACATACTTATACCGTCTGTTTATGCTGATAAATTGACGCCTCTGTTTGAGTACACTGAGAATACCAAGTTTACAAACAGATCTCGGTTGCTCGGATCGGTTGTCGTTTTTCTTTTGATGGTAAAAAGCATAGAGTGCCAGGAGAATGAATTTTATGAATTGCAAAAGTCTGAGATACCTTTTTCTGAATGGGAAATATTTCCTGTTTTAAGGGATAAATTTTTAAGTGTATTTAGATCTATGTTGGCTGACAAAAAAAATGTTTCATGCAACTTTTATAAAAGAGTCGTTGACAAAATTGATAAATTGAATTTGTTTCAGGAGAGTGTGTCTGACAAGTCTGTCTCATCACTTTTTGATGATGTTTTTATTCAGCTTCAAAGTTTAAAATAATAGTTAATGTGCCTTTGTAGTTTAATTTATATTTTTTATTTATATCAACTGTAGATTGACTTATTTTATAAGTTATTTCTTTCTGATGTAAAAATATACGTTTCAACAATTTTAATTACATATTTTTCTTGAGAAACAGATTGTTTTCTAGATATGCTTTTATGATGTTGACTATGTAAGTAATTACTTAAAATTGTTATTGATGAGTTCATTTGTCTGTAACAGGACATATTCGTTACAATTTCCACTCATGAGCCTAATACGATCATGCCTTCATAATCGTTAGAATGGTAAATCTCCCTCTGTACAGTGATAGTATTCAACTGACACCGCCATCCCCGGCGGGGTAGCGATTAGGCTGCATCTATATCCTTGTCCGCTTCGGATTCCTCGAAGGGGAAGAGGTCTCCAGAGAAAATACTGCCCGGCATCCGGCCGGTCCTCCCCCGCGCCAACTTCGCCAACGCCCTCCCTCAAAAAATTTCCTCTTTACCCCCGGGCCAATCTTGACTTCCCCACTGGTTTGGGGCAAGTAACCCATTCCCGTTTGGCCCTTAGGACCGTAGCTCAGGGGGAGAGCGCTTGCTTGACACGCAAGAAGTCAGGAGTTCAAATCTCCTCGGTCCTACCATGTAATCCCGGGGAGGCCCTGGCCTCCCCTTCTTTGTATTGAGCGTCGCAGATGACGCGCGGGCGGGTTCCAACCGCCCTGGGGAGATGGCGCCGTGCAGGTCCGTGTCGAGGACAAAACAGTGGAAGCCGGACAGGGCGAAGCCTGTGGCCAGGTCCTGGCCAAGGCCCTTTCCGGAAAGCGTGTCAAAAACACCCTCCTATGCCGGTGCGGCCAGACCCTTATCGATCTGACCACCCCCATCCCTGCCGACTGTCGCGAGCTCGAACCCGTGTCCGCCGACGCCCCCGAGGGCCTGGAGGTCATCCGCCACTCCGCCGCCCACATCATGGCCGAGGCCGTGAAAAAGCTCTTCCCCTCGGTCAAGGTCACCATCGGCCCGGCCATCGAGAACGGCTTCTACTACGATTTCGCCTTCGAGCGCCCGTTCACCCCGGAAGACCTGGAGGCCATCGAGGCCGAGATGCGCCGCGCCGTGGCCGCCGACATCCCGTTTTCCCGCCGCGAGCTGCCCCGCGACGAGGCCCGGGCCTTTTTTGCCGATGCGGGCGAGGACTACAAGATCGAGATTCTAGACGAGATCGCCAAGGGCGACACCGTGTCCTTATATAGCAACGGCGCGTTCACCGACCTGTGCCGCGGCCCGCACATCCCGTCCTCGGGACACCTCAAGGCCTTCAAGCTTTTGTCCGTGGCCGGGGCCTACTGGCGCGGCGACGAAAAGCGGCCCATGCTGCAACGCATCTACGGCACGGCGTTCGCCTCGGAAAAAGACCTCAAGACCTACCTCCACCATCTGGAGGAGGCCAAAAAGCGCGACCATCGGCGCATCGGAACCCAGCTCGACCTGTTCAGCTTCTCCGACGAGGCCGGGCCGGGCATGGCCATCTGGCATCCCAAAGGCGAGCTGATCCGCACCATTTTGGAGGATTTCGAGCGCCGGGAGCACCTGCGGCGCGGCTACCACATTGTGCGCGGCCCGCAGATTTTGAAGCGCGAGCTGTGGGAGCGTTCCGGGCACTACGAAAATTACCGCGAGAACATGTATTTTACGGCCATCGACGAGCAGGTCTACGGCGTGAAGCCTATGAACTGCCTGGCCCACATGCTCATCTACAAATCAAAGGTGCGCAGCTACCGCGATCTGCCGCTGCGCTACTTCGAGCTGGGGGTGGTGCACCGCCACGAGAAATCGGGCGTGCTGCACGGGCTGTTGCGGGTGCGCCAGTTCACCCAGGACGACGCCCACATCCTGTGCCGTCCGGACCAGCTTTTGGAGGAGATCACCGGCGTCGTGCGCTTCGTGCAGGACGTGGTGGGCCTTTTCGGATTCGATTTCGAGGTGGAGCTGTCCACGAGGCCGGAGAAATCCATCGGCAGCGACGAGGACTGGGACCGGGCCACCACGGCCCTGACCGAGGCCCTGGACGCGCTCGGGCTGCCGTACGAGATCAACGTCGGCGACGGGGCGTTTTACGGCCCCAAGATTGACATCAAGCTCAAGGATGCCTTAGAGCGCCGGTGGCAATGCGCCACCATCCAGTGCGATTTCACCTTGCCGGAACGCTTTGATCTGGTTTACACGGACTCGGATGGAACCCGGAAGCGGCCGGTGATGCTGCATCGGGTGATTCTTGGCGCGGTGGAGCGTTTTCTGGGCGTTCTGATCGAGCACACGGCCGGGGCGTTGCCCACGTGGCTGACGCCGGTGCAGGCCCGGGTGCTGACGGTCACCGAGGCCCAGGACGAATTCGCACGCCAGGTCATGGACCGGCTGCGCGAGGCCGGCATCCGGGTCGAACTGGATGATCGCAACGAAAAGCTGGGCTTCAAGGTACGCGAGGCCCAGATGGAAAAGATTCCCTACATGCTGGTGATTGGGGACAAGGAAAAGGAACTCGGCGGGGTCAACGTCCGGCTGCGCTCCGGGGAAAACCTGGGGCTCAAACCACTCGACGAGGTGGTTCTTTTGATTCTGGCCGACTGCCAGGAACCGTTTAAGCGTGGAGGTATGAGCTATAAATTCTGCTCCCAGTGAACCCCGGTGCAACCACAGGATTCGCGCCCGCGAAGTGCGGGTCATTGCGGATGACGGTCAACAATTGGGCATCATTCCCACTTCCGAGGCCCTACGCATCGCCCAGGAAAAGGGGCTTGATCTGGTCGAGGTGGCGTCTGGCGCCGAACCTCCGGTCTGCCGCATCATGGATTTCGGGAAATTCAAGTATCAGCAGCAAAAAAAGCAGCAGGAAGCCCGGAAAAAGCAGACTGTCATCCAGCTCAAGGAAATCAAGGTCCGCCCGAAGACGGATGAACATGACTATCTGACCAAGCTCAAGCATATCCGGCGGTTTCTCGAGGCCGGAGACCGCTGCAAGGTCACCGTGTTTTTCCGAGGCCGCGAGATTGTGCACAAGGACCGGGGGCTGACCATTTTGAACCGGATCGTGGTCGATCTGGGCGAACTGGCCAAAACGGAGCAGGAGCCCAAGTCCGAGGGCCGTACCATGACCATGCTTCTGGCCCCGCAACCAAAGAAGTGATCCCCAGAAGTGATCCCCCGGTCGCCTGCATGGCCCGGGAATCCATAAAGGAGTCCGCAAATGCCCAAGATGAAGACCAATAGAAGCGCCGCCAAGCGTTTCAGCGTGACCGGAAGCGGCAAGTTCAAACGGCGCCGTCAGAATCTGCGTCACATTCTGACCAAGAAAAACGCCAAGCGCACCCGCCGCCTGGGCCAGGGAACCCTGGTCGATTCGGCCAACATCAAGGCCGTCAAAAAGCTTCTGCCCTACGCCTAGCGTCGGCATTGGCCCGCGTCTACCCCGGGTGAGCGCCATGGGGAATGGGTGCGGTCCAGGTCATGGCCCCGCAGGAAACGCGGGGAGGCAAGGCTGGTAAGACAAGGCTGGAAGGCGCGCCTGGCGCGCCGAGGTCAAAAGTCCATCGAGTGGTCCCGGGTGCTCCCCCAAAGACCCTCGCCACAAAAAAAGCGCGTGAGACGTTTCGGTGCGGTCAGCCGCCCCGCGCTTTGACACCACTTACGGATGGCGTGTGCGCCGTCCGTCCAAGGAGATGAAGCCATGAGAGTAAAAAGAGGGCAGGCCGCCCATAAGCGGCATAAAAAATATTTGAAGTTGGCCAAGGGCTACGTCGGCGCGCGCAGCAAGCTGTACGAAACCGCACGGGAAACCGTCGAACGCTCCCTGGCCTACGCCTACCGCGACCGCAAGACCAAAAAGCGCGAGTTCCGCAAGCTGTGGATCATGCGCATCAACGCCGCCGCCCGGGAACACGGCATGTCCTACAGCGTGTTCATCCGCGGACTGGCCCTGGCCGGTGTGGAACTGGACCGCAAGGTTCTGGCCGATCTGGCCGTGCGTGAAAAGGACAGCTTCGGCAAACTGGTGGAGCTGGCCAAAGCCCAGGCGGTCTAGGCGTGTCGGCGCCGACCCTTCTTTCCGAACTGGAAAGCCTGGTCGGGGAGTGCGTGTCGCTCCTCGACCAGGCTTCGACGTTCGAGGCCCTGGAAGATGCCCGGGTGGCCTATCTCGGCCGCAAAGGGCGTCTGGCCCAGGCCATGGCCCTTTTGCCGTCGCTTTCCGCCGAGGAGCGCCGCGAGGCCGGGCAGGCCGCCAACCGCGCCAAGCAGACGCTCACCGAGCGCCATGACGCACGACTGGCCGAGCTGTCCCGGGCCGAGAGCGCGGCTAGGCTGGCGGCCTTCGACCCCTCCCTGCCCGGCCGGACGCCCTTCGCCGGGAGCCGCCATCCCGTGAACCTCGTGACTGCCGACATCTGCCGCGTCTTCGAGCGGCTGGGCTACGACATCGTGTCCGGTCCCGAGATCGAGACCGACTATTACAACTTCGAGGCCCTGAACATGCCCCCGGAGCATCCCGCCCGGGACATGCAGGACACCCTGTACATCTCCGACTCCATCGTCCTGCGCACCCACACCTCGCCGCTGCAGGTGCGCACCATGCTGTCCAAAAAGCCCCCCGTGGCCGTGGTGGCCCCGGGCAAGGTCTACCGCCGGGACTCGGATCTCACGCACACCCCCATGTTCCATCAGATCGAGGGGCTGTACGTGGACCACGACGTGTCCATGGCCGACCTGCGCGGCACCCTGACCCATTTCGTGCGCGCCATCTTCGGACCCGGGACCAAGGTGCGTTTCCGGCCGAGCTTTTTCCCCTTCACCGAGCCCAGCGCCGAGGTGGACATCTCCTGCGTCCTGTGCGGCGGCACGGGCGTGGCCGGAGAGGGCGCCTGCCGGGTGTGCAAGGGCACGGGCTGGGTGGAGATCCTTGGCTGCGGCATGGTCGACCCCAACGTGTTCGCCAGTGTCGGCTATGATCCCGAGCTCTATACCGGCTTCGCCTTCGGCATGGGCGTGGAGCGGGTGGCCATGCTCAAGTACGGCATCGGCGACCTGCGCATGTTCTTCGAAAACGATATCCGGTTTTTGCGCCAGTTCGCGTAACGTCGAATCCCGGCGGCGTCCCGGGGAATACGGCGGTGGCCCATGCGCCTTTCCGACGAGGAAAAACAAGCCATAGTCAGCGTGGTGGCCTCCTTTGATCCGGCGGCAGAGGTCTACCTGTTCGGGTCGCGGGTGGACGACGCCAAAAGGGGTGGGGACATCGACCTGCTCATTTATTCCGGGCGCATGGACCGCACGGTGCGCCGGGCCATCCGCCGGGCCATTTTGGACCGCATAGGGGAGCAGAAGCTGGACATCGTCACCGCCAAGGCCCCCGGCCACGCGGCCGAGCCCTTTATCCGGCTGGCCCGGCAAAACGCCGTGAGGCTGACATGACGGCGCGGGACCGACTGGACAATCTGCACCGATGCCTGGAGGCTCTTGATGCGGCGTCCGGATGGCTTGCCCGCTCTTTCGGACAATGCCGGGACATCGGCGGGGCAAGGCCGTATTCCGCAGAACAGTTCGACGCCTTCGAGACCCTGACCAGCCGGTTCGCCAGGACCGTGGACATCCTGATCCACAAGGTCTACCGGGCCGTGGACGCCATGGAGATGGAAGACGGCGGGACGATGCTGGATGTGATCAACCGGGCGCACAAGCGGGGGCTGCTCGATTCCGTGGAGCGCCTGCGCGACATGAAGGACATCCGCAACGAGATCGCCCACGAATACAGCCAAAACTCCCTGGAAGACCTGTTTGCCGACGTTGTGTCCCTGACGCCGGAACTGTTGGCCCTCACGGACAGAGCCCGCATATACTGCGCAAAATATTCGTCCGACAGGAACAGGCCCTAAGACTTCCGGCCCTTCGGCCTGTCCCCGGCATCCTTCGACCCTTGGTGGAGAAACGACATGCTTTTGAGTCTTGCCTGGCTGCGCGAGTTCACCCCCTACGACGGCGCCCCCCAGACCCTGGCCGACCGCCTGACCATGCTCGGCCTTGAGGTCGAGGACATCCACAACCCCTTTGCCGGGCTTTCCGGCGTGGTGACGGGCAAGGTGCTGACCCGGGCCCCCCACCCCGACGCGGACAAGCTGTCGCTGTGCTCCGTGGACGTGGGCGGCCCCGAGGCGCTTTCCATCGTGTGCGGCGCGCCCAACGTGGCCGCCGGACAGTGCGTGCCCGTGGCCACCGTGGGCGCGGTGCTGCCAAACGGCATGGAGATCAAAAAAAGCAAGATTCGCGGCCAGGCCTCCCATGGCATGATCTGTTCCGAATCCGAACTGGGCCTTTCCGAGGAAAGCTCCGGCATCATGGTCCTTTCCGGCGACCCCGCCCCGGGCACGCCCCTGGCCGAGGCCCTTGGCCTGGACACCTGCGTGCTCGACGTGTCCATCACCCCCAATAGGGCCGACTGCTTAAGCGTCCTGGGCCTGGCCCGGGAGACGGCCATGGCCTTCGGGCTGCCCCTGACCCTGCCCGCCGTCGCCTTCACGGAGACGGCCCCCACCGCCGAGGATGCGGCCCGGGAGGTGCGCATAGAGATCGCGGACCCGGCCCTGTGCCCGGTCTACCGGGGCAAGCGCATCAAAAATCTCAACGTGGGCAAAAGCCCGGACTGGCTGCGCTACCGGCTTCTGGCCGTGGGCCAGCGGCCCATCAGCAACGTGGTGGACGTGACCAACTACGTGCTCTTCGAGCTTGGACAGCCCATGCACGCCTTCGACCGGGACATCCTGGCCGGAAACGTGGTGCGGGTGGCCCCGGCCGCCGACGGCATGACGTTCACCACCCTGGACGGCCAGAAGCGCACCCTTTCCTGCCGCGACCTGCTCATCTGGGACGCCGAAAAGCCCGTGGGGCTGGCCGGGGTCATGGGCGGCGAAAACTCCGAGATGACCGCGAAAAGCACCGAGGTCTTTTTGGAGTGCGCCGTGTTCAACCCGGCCACCATCCGCAAGACCGCCCGCCGTCTGAGCATCCCCAGCGAAGCCTCCTACCGCTTCGAACGCGGCGTGGACCAGGTGGGCTCGGCCTACGCCCTTGACCGGGCCGTGTCGCTCATCCAGCAGACCGCCGGGGGACAGGTGCTCACGGGCACAGCCCTGGCCGAACCCCGGCCCTTCGCCGCCCCCCGCCTGACCTTCCGCAAGGCCCGGACCGAAAAACTTCTGGGCGTGCCCCTGACGGACGCCTTCTGCCGCGACACCCTGGCCGCCCTGGGCTGCGTCCTGGGCGCGGAGTCCGGCGAGGGCCTTTCGGTGCTGCCGCCGTCCCACCGCCTGGACCTGGAACGCGAGGTGGATCTCATCGAAGAGGTGGGCCGCGTCTACGGCATGGACCGCATCGAACCGGTCCTGCCCGCCATCGCCCGCAGCCTGGACACGGCCACGGCGGCCGAGTCCACGCATTCCTTCTGGAACCGGGTGCGGGCCTGGGGCGTGGGCGCGGGCCTCAACGAGGCCGTCAACTACAGCTTCGTGGGCCACGCCGACCTGGACCAATTGTGCCTGGATACAGCCTGCCGGGTGTCCGTGGCCAACCCCCTGTCCGAGGACCAAAACGTCATGCGCCCGGAGCTTGCGCCGGGTCTTTTGCAGAGCGTGCGCGTCAACATCTCCCGGGGCAACGCCGATCTGCGGCTTTTCGAGGTGGCCAAGGTCTTCCATGCCTCTGCCGCCTCCGAAACCGGCTGCATCGAGTACGGCCGTCTGGGGCTGGCCCTGCACGGCAGCCGCCACCCCGAGGGCTGGCCCTTCCCGGCCGAGACCTCCGGCTACGAGGACATCAAGGGGTTGGTGGAAAATCTTCTGGCCGCCTTCCAGCTTCCCGGGGCCGACTATGCCCTGGCCGCCGGGGAGAGCCCCTGGCTGTCGCCGCGCGTGGAGCTGACCCTGGCCGGACGCGACTTCGGCTACATCGGCCGGGTGACGCCCGAGGTGGCCGACGCCTTCCACGCCCGGCGCGAGTTGTGGCTAGCCGAGGTCTCCCTGGACCTTCTGGCCGAGCTGTCCGCCACGACCAGGATCGCCTTCAGGCCGCTGCCCGTCTACCCGCCCGTGCGCCGCGACATCACGGTCATCGCCCCGGCCGAACTGTCCGTCAGGGCCGTCCTTGAGGCCATTGCCGCCAAAAAAACGCCGCTTCTGCGCGACGTGTTTTTGGCCGACCTGTTCGTCCCCGAGGGCGGCGCCGAGCGCAACCTGACCTTCCGCCTGACCTACCGCCACGACGAACGCACCCTCAAGGACAAGGACGTGGACAAGGAACGCGAGGCCCTGACCCGGCATCTGGCCTCGGTCCTCCCCGTGCGCTTCTCCTGACGCCCTTTTGCCCCGTCCGGCCCGTTCGCCCCGGACGGGGGGCTTGACCGTGGGACACGACTTGGCGCACATCTGTCCGGTCATGGAGCCGAAAACATACAAAATCGGCGAGGCGGCCCGGCTGTGCGGCGTCAAGCCCTTTGTCCTGCGCTTTTGGGAAAGCGAGTTCCCCGGTCTTTCCCCCATCCGCACCCCGAAAGGGCAACGGCTCTACACGGACGAGCATGTGCGGCTCATCGCCCGCATCAGAACCCTGCTCCATGAGGACGGGCTGACCATCGAGGGCGCGCGCAAAAAACTTGAGGAAAAAGGCGATGCGGCCGAATTGCTGCGCGTTATCCACGCGGAATTAAGCGACATCCGCAGTCTTTTGAGCAGCGGCGGCAGCGCCCGCGACCACCCCTGACCCCCCCACGCAAGGACACAGGCCATGAAACGGTACCACTTCCTGTCGGCAACGCTCTGCCTGCTGTGTTTTTCGGCCCTTTCCGCCCTGTGCGCCCTGGCCGCCGAAGACGCCGCCGCCCCGGCGGGCGATGTGGCGGATCTGCGCGCCCCGGCGGGCATCCTGGCGGACCTGCGCGGCGTGGTCAGCGCCAGGCTGGAGGGCGGCGATCCGCGCCTCCTGGCCAAGGACGCCCCCGTCTTCGTGTCCGACACCCTCACCACCGGCCCGGCGGACAAGGGCAAGGTGGTTTTTGCCGACGATTCGGTGCTGGAGATCGGCCCGGACAGCGAGGTCCGCATTGCGGAGTTCGCCTACGACACCACGGATCGCGACAATTTTCGCCAGGGAATCCACATGGGCAAGGGACTTTTCCGCTACGCCACGGGGAAGATCGTGGCCCATGACCCGGATCGCCTGCACATCGAATCCCCCCTGGCCAGCATCGGCATCCGCGGCACCACCACCGACCACCTGATCCAGGTCCGGGAAGAGATCAGGGACGGAAAACCCGAGCGTATCGTGGAAAACGAGCTGCACGCCCTGCGGCAGTCCAAATCCAAGACCGAGGTGGTGGTCACCCACCTCAACAAGCCCGTCAGCCTGAAAAAAGAAGACGCCGCGGCCTCGCTTGCCCCAAAAAAACCCGCCGTCACCCGAACCCTGACCGAGGCCGAAAAGAAGGTCTTCGCCGAGATCCCCCTCTCGCCCGCCCCCTTCGATCCCAGGCCGGGCTCAAGCCTTCTCGGCGGCGGGCAGTAGCCCAGGGCCGGGGACACCGCCACCGGCAGGCGGAAAAAAAACCGCAGGAACGTTTCCTGCGGTTTTTTATGCTCACCCCGGAAGGCCTATTTCGTCGCCCTGGCTCTCGATCCACGCAACGCCGCTTACCGGGCTTCTCTCCATGGTGTCGGACAATCTGCATTTTCCATTTTGCAAAAGCGATATTCCATGCGTTTCCCCAGGATATGCAGCCACTCCAGGAGCGTCTCGATGGACACCCGATCCAAGTCGCCGCGCAAAACTTTTGAAACTGTCGGCTGCGTGGATTTCAGCCTTGATGCGGCATCCCGTTGTGTGATCTTGAGATCTTTCAAGATGCTCCTCAACTGAATGATGAGGTCTGATTTCAATGTTAATTCGTTCGGATTTTCAAGTTCAAGATCCGTGAAGATATTACCCGAGCTTATTTCAAATTTCTGTTCGTTTTGCATGATTTTTCTTCCTGTCTCTTTCTACACTGCACATTCGTGTGTCCCAGGCTATAGCCAGCTCAATGGGCTATCGGCTTACATTTCTTTCTCTATATCTTTGGCCATCGTCAGGCGGTGATGTAAAACTCTCCTTATTTCCTTCGGAATTTCTTTTCCAGTTTTCGACTTCTTTTTGAACGGGAAAAGAACAAAAACAAGACGCTTCGTCAGATAGATCACGCAGCGGTACGAATCCGTGGCATGCACTTTGACAAGCTCGACAACCCTTGGCCCAAACTCCGGAAGTGGTTTTGATCCCGTTGGCCGAAGGCCTCGTTGGGCCTCGCACAGCATGTATCCAAACGCCTTCCGCACCTCTGCATCCAGATCGACAAGCTCTTTGCGGCTTGATCCGACAAACAGGATGTCCTTGAGCAGCGGTTCCTCGTCTGACATGCCGACCTCCTCTCAAAAAACCGGGAAAAAACCGTCGACATATATTCCTTTAAGGCATATCCGAGGTTGCGTCAACATCCCGGACTTCATCAAAGGCCGAAAACATGCCGCTGGCGCTGGTGATCAAAAAGGCCCGGGGAAGGAAAAAATCCCGCCTGGGCAGACACAGGCAGGCCCTTACCAGCGCACAAGCGCCACAACGGCAAGGCCGGCCAGAATGGCGGTCAGGCCCAGCCGACGCAACTCCGGCGCGGGGCGCTCGGACAAAAAGCGCAGCACCGTGGGCATCCTTTCGGCCAGGAGAAAATAGGGCAGGCCCTCCAGGATGAAGGCCAGGCCGAGGGCGGTGAGGAAGGTTTTTCCATCGAATTCCATGTCCCCAGTATGCGGCTGCCGCGCCGGGTTGTAAACCGCCGCCTTGAAGCCTGCCCCGAAGTTCGCTAAAGACCTCCTTTGCCGGGGGCAAATCCCTCCCTGTGGAGGGACGAACCGACGCATCGGGACATGATGCCGCCTCTTTCCGCCTGCGGGCTGCTCCCCGGTCCTTCCCAAAAATAGACAAGAAGGTTCCGCCGTGATCGATTTCGACGATTTGGTTTCCAAAAAAAGCGCCGTGGCCGTGGTTGGCCTGGGGTATGTGGGGCTGCCCCTGGCAGTGGCCCTGTCCCGGCATTTCCGGGTGGTCGGTTTCGACATCAGCACCGGCCGGGTCGAGGAACTGCGCTCCGGGGCCGACAGCACCGGCGAGGTCGATCCCGCCCGGCTGGCCGAGGTCGCGGTCGACTACACCACCGACCCCGCCGCCCTGGCCGCCTGCGGGGTGATCATCGTGGCCGTGCCCACCCCCATCGACGCCAACCGCAATCCCGATCTGCGCCCGGTCACCGGGGCCTCGGTCACCGTGGGCAAAAACATGAGCCCCGGCAGCGTGGTGGTCTACGAGTCCACGGTCTATCCCGGGCTCACCGAGGATATCTGCGTGCCGCTTATGGAAGAGCATTCCGGGCTTGTCTGCGGCCGGGACTTCACCGTGGGCTATTCCCCCGAGCGCATCAATCCCGGGGACAAGGTCCACACCCTGGAACGCATCGTCAAGGTGGTGTCCGGCCAGGACGAGCCCACCCGGAAACTTCTGGCCCGGCTCTACGGGACCATCATCACCGCCGGAATCCACGAGGCCTCGAGCATCAAGGTGGCCGAGGCGGCCAAGATTATCGAGAACACCCAGCGCGACCTCAACATCGCGCTGATGAACGAACTCTCGCTCATTTTCGAGCGCATGGGCATCGACACCCTGGAGGTGCTGGAGGCCGCCGGAACCAAGTGGAACTTCCTGCCGTTTCGTCCGGGGCTGGTGGGCGGCCACTGCATCGGCGTCGATCCCTACTACCTGACCTTCAAGGCCCAGGGCATGGGCTACAACCCCCAGGTCATCCTGGCCGGACGGTGCATCAACGACAACATGGGCAAGCATGTGGCCGACACGGCCGTCAAGCGCCTGATCCGGGCCGGACACCGGGTGCGCGGGGCCCGGGTAGGTATCCTGGGCTTGACCTTCAAGGAAAACGTGCCGGATCTGCGCAACACCAAGGTGGTGGACATCGTGCGCGAGCTTGCCGACTACCAGGTGCGGGTGCTGGTCCACGACCCCCTGGCCTCCCCCGAAGAGGCCAGGCGCGAATACGGCCTGACCCTTGAGCCCCTGTCGGCCTTTCGCGACCTGGACGCCCTGATCCTGGCCGTGCCCCACGACGTCTACGTCCGCGACCTCAGCCCCCTGGACCTGCGGTCCTGGTTTCGGGACGAGGGCCAGGGCATCGTCCTGGACGTGCGCGGGGCGCTTGACCGTCAGGCCGTGCGCGACGCGGGCCTGTGGCACTGGAGACTGTAGACCCGCATGACCCTTCTTCTGGCCTGCGCCACCAGGACCGAACTGCGCGCCGTCCTGCCCGCCGGGACCGGCATCCCGGACCAGGGCGCGGCGGCGCATGAGGTCTTTCCCCAAAGCCCGCTGACCCTGCACGGCCACGAGGTGCTGGCGGTCTGCACCGGCGTGGGCCCCGTGGCTGCGGCGGCCGTCCTGGGCCGGGCCCTGGCCCGCCGCCCGGAGATTTCCGGGGTGCTCCAGCTTGGCGTGGCCGGAAGCTTCGACCTGGAGGCGGCCCCCATGGGCGCGGCGTTGTGCGTCATCCGCGAGACGTGGCCCGAATACGGCCTGGCGGGGGCGGACGGCGTGGCCCCCCGGGGCATCGGCCTGCCCATGGCCACCTGCCCCGACGGCCCGGTCCACGAGACCCTGGCCACCGACCCCGACGCGGCGGCTGCGGCCATGGGGCTGGGCCTGCCCGCCGCCTTCGGCCGGGCCGCCTCCCTGACCGTGGCCGGCGTGACCGGCACCATGGAGCGGGCGGCCCTGCTGTACGCCCGCCACGGGGCCCTCCTGGAGAACATGGAGGGATTCGCCGCCGCCCTGGCCTGCCGTCTGGCCGAAACGCCTTTTTTGCAGATCCGCACCGTCTCCAACCTGGTGGGCAGCCGCCAGACCGGACACTGGGACCTCAAAGGGGCCCTGTCCGCATTGCGGCCGACCCTGGCCCGGCTCCTGGGGAATGCCTCATGAAACGCCTTTGCGTGGCCGTCTCCCCCTGCCCCAACGACATGACCATTTTCGGGGCCTGGATACTGGGGCTTGTGCCCGACGCCCCCCGGGCGGATTTCGTCTTTCTTGATGTGGAAAACTTAAACGAGGCCGCCCTGGCGGGCCGGTTCGACATCATCAAGGTCTCGGCCGCCGTGGGCCTGGCCCTTGGCCAGTCCTGCCGCATCCTGCCTGCGGGCGCGGCCTTCGGCCTGGGGGTGGGGCCCAAGCTGGCCGTGCCCGCCGGGGCCGATGCGGACCTGCGCCCGGACACCGTAATCGTGCCCGGCCTTTTGACCACGGCGGCCATGCTTTTGCGCGCCGCCCTGGCCGATCCGGCCGTGGCCGCCCTGCCCGGCATCCCCGCGCCTGACGCGGCATTTGTCCCCGTGCGCTACGATCTGGTGGCCGAAACCGCCGCCAGGAGCCACGCCGCCGCCCTGCTCATCCATGAAACGGCCCTGGTCCCCGAGCGCCACGGCCTGCGCCGCATCCTGGACCTGGGCCGCTGGTGGGACGAAAAAACCGGCGGCCTGCCCCTGCCCCTGGGGTGCATCGTGGGCCGCACGGCCTGCGGCGGCGACACCCTGCGCGAGGTCTCCCGGACCATCCGCACAAGCCTGGAAACGGCCCTAGCCCGGCCGGAGGCGGTCATGCCGCTTATCCGGGCCATGGCCATCGAAAAAGACGGCGGCGTCCTGGACGCCCACATCAAGGCCTACGTCAACGACCTGTCCCGGGACATGGGACCGGCCGGGGAAAAGGCCCTCGCCGCCCTGTCGGCCATGGGAAAATGCCCGGCCTCCCCCTTGCCAGTTCTCGGCGAATCCTGGTACAGGCCCGTCGATGAATCCGCTTGAGCGTTTTTACGAAAAGGAACTTCCCCGCATCAACCGCTTCCTGGAGTCCCAGGCCGAGCGGATGCATGTCTCCGTGCGCCCCACGGTGCGCCACGTGCTCGATTCCGGCGGCAAACGCTTCCGGCCCGTGCTGACCATCCTCATGGCCCGGGCCCTGGGCTACCGGGGCGACGACATCCTGCCCCTGGCCTGCTCCCTGGAGCTTTTGCATTCGGCCACGCTCCTTCACGACGACATCCTCGACGGAGCCAGGCTGCGGCGCGGACGCCAGTCGGCCCACGTCCTTTTCGGCTCCACCCACACCATCCTGGTGGGCGACGCCCTGCTGGCCCTGGCCAACCGGTTGGTGGCCGAATACGGCATTCCGCCCCTGACCCGGCACCTGTCCGAGGCGCTTTTGCGCACGGCCACCGGGGAGATCCAGGAAATCGCCCATCTGCGCGACACGGATCTTTCCATCGCCACCTACTACGAGATCATCACCGGCAAGACCGCCTTTCTCATCCAGGCCGCCTGTCGCTGCGGGGCCGTGTTCGCCGACGCGTCCCCGGACATGGAGGAGGCCGCCGCCGATTACGGCCTGTCGCTCGGCATCGCCTTCCAGCTTGTGGACGACGCCCTGGACTACACCTCCCCGGCCTCGGTCTCCGGCAAGCCAGCCGCCTCGGATCTCAAGGAGGGCAAGGCCACCCTGCCCCTGCTCCTTTTTCTGGCCGACCTGGACCCCCAGGAGCGTCGGCGTCTGGCCGAGGATTTCAAAATGGACCGGCTGACGCCGGATGATCTGGAAAACCTGAGGGATACCATCGTTTCCGGCGGATACGCGGACAAGACCCGCGAGGCGGCCGCCTCGTACCTGGCCCGGGCCGAGACGGCGCTGGCCCCCTTCCCGGCCTCACCGGAGCGGGATCTGCTGGCCCTGGCCCTGGGCCCCATGCTCGACCGGAAGAAATAGCCCCGGGCGCGCCCGGTCCTGGCCGGAAGCCATGGACCAGGCGCCAAGGCCGCCGCCCTGCCTCGAAACATCCCGCGAACACCCCCTTGCAAGGATGACTGCCATGCTTTTTCGCGTCGAAGTGGGACCACGGCCAGGCGTTCGTGACGTCATGGGCGAAAAGACCGCCCGAAAAATCCGCAGCGAACTCGGGCTGGCCATTGGCGGCGTGGACCTGGTTCGGGTCTTCACCCTGGAGGGGCTGACCCGGGACGAGGCCGCCCGGCTGCTCACGGCCCACGCCCTGCACGACCCGGTGCTGCACGAGGCCTCCCTCGCCCCCCTGCCCCTGTCCGACCCGGCCCCGGACTTCATCCTGGAGGTGTCGTTTCGGCCCGGGGTCACGGACAACGAGGGCCGCACCGCCTCGGAGACGGCCGCCCTGGTCCTGGGGTTGCCCCCCGATAAGGCCGCGCAGGCCGCCGTGTACACCGCCGCCCAGTACCGCCTGCGCGGGACGCCCGACCTGGACACGGCCCGGCGCATCGGCCGCGACCTGTTGGCCAACGAACTTATCCAGCGATTCGAGATCAAAAGCCTGGCCCAATGGCGCGACGAACCGGGGTTCACGGCCCGGGCCGCCCGGGTCACCGGACAGGCCTCGGACGACGTGGCCGCCATCGATCTTTTCGCCATGGACGACGCCGCGCTTATGGCCTTTAGCCGGGACAACGTCCTGGCCCTCAGCCTTGTGGAGATGCGGGCCATCCGCGACCACTACGCCGATCCGGCCGTGGCCCAGGCCCGAAAAACCGCCGGGCTGCCGGTTTTGCCCACGGACGCCGAGATCGAAGTCCTGGCCCAGACCTGGTCCGAGCACTGCAAGCACAAGATCTTTAGCGCCGACATCGACTACCAGGACCGGGAAAAGGGCCTGCGCACGTCCCTGACCAGCCTCTACAAGACCTGCATCCAGGGCAGCACCAAAGACATCCGGCGCGAGCTCGGGGAAAACGACTTCTGCCTGTCGGTCTTCACCGACAACGCCGGGGTGGTGCGCTTCACCGACACCCATCACGCCTGCATCAAGGTGGAGACCCACAACAGCCCCTCGGCCCTGGACCCTTACGGCGGCGCGCTGACCGGCATCGTGGGGGTCAACCGCGACCCCATGGGCACCGGGATCGGGGCCAACCTTCTGTGCAACACCGACGTCTTCTGCTTCGCCTCGCCCTTCCATGAAGGGGCGCTGCCCCCACGGCTCCTGCACCCGCGCCGGGTCTTCGAGGGCGTACGCGAGGGCGTGGAGCACGGCGGCAACAAGTCGGGCATCCCCACGGTCAACGGCTCCATCGTCTTCGATGAACGCTACCTGGGCAAGCCCCTGGTCTTTTGCGGCACCGTGGGCCTTTTGCCGGTCACCGTGGCCGGACGCCCGAGCCATCTGAAACACGCCTGCCCCGGCGACGCCATCGTCATGACCGGCGGGCGCATCGGCAAGGACGGCATCCACGGCGCGACCTTTTCCTCCGAGGAGCTGCACGAGGGTTCCCCGGCCACGGCCGTGCAGATCGGCGACCCCATCACCCAGCGCAAGATGTACGATTTTCTCATACGCGCCCGGGACATGGGCCTGTATAACGCCATCACCGACAACGGCGCGGGCGGCCTGTCCTCCTCCGTGGGCGAAATGGCCCAGGACAGCGGCGGCTGCGACCTGGACCTGTCCAAGGCCCCGCTCAAATACGACGGCCTGCGGCCCTGGGAAGTGCTTTTATCCGAGGCCCAGGAGCGCATGACCCTGGCCGTGCCGCAAGCGCACCTCAAGACCTTCCTGGACCTGGCCCGGGAGATGGACGTTTTGGCCACGCAGCTTGGCACGTTCACCGATTCCGGGGTCTTTTTCGTCCGCCACGGCGAAAAACCCGTGGCCCGGCTTCCCATGGACTTCATGCACCACGGCGCGCCGACCATGGCGCTTTCGGCGGTGTGGGAGCGTCCGGATGTGGCCGCCACGGACGCGCCCCGCGTCCCGTCGGATGGTCAGGGGGCGCTGCTCAAACGAATGCTCGGGCGGCTCAACATCTGCAGCAAGGACTATGTGGTGCGCCAGTACGACCATGAGGTCAAAGGCGCCAGCGTGGTCAAGCCCATGGTCGGGGTCAGGCGCGACGGCCCGTCCGACGCCGGGGTGCTGCGGCCCGTGTTGTCGCGCCCCGAGGGACTGGTCCTGTCCCACGGCATCTGCCCCAAATATTCGGACCTCGACGCCTACTGGATGATGGCCAACGCCATCGACGAGGCCGTGCGCAACGCCGTGGCCGTGGGCGCAGACCCGGATCGCCTGGCCGGGGTGGACAATTTCTGCTGGTGCGACCCGGTGGTTTCCGAAAAGACCCCGGACGGCCGCTATAAGCTGGCCCAGTTGGTGCGGGCCAACCTGGCCCTTTCGCATTTTTGCCGGGCCTACCGCCTGCCCTGCGTGTCCGGCAAGGACTCCATGAAAAACGACTACACCGGCGGCGGGCAAAAGATCTCCATCCCGCCCACGGTGCTGTTCACGGTCATGGGCTCCATGCCCGAGGCCCACAAGGCCGTGACCTCGGACTTCAAAAAACCCGGGGATCTGGTCTACCTGCTCGGGACCACGGCCCCGGAATGCGGCGGATCGGAGATCGCGGCGGAAATGGGCTTTTCCTCGCCCGCCGTGCCCCATGTGGACGCCCTGGCCGCCGCTATGCGTTACCGCGCCCTGTATGCGGCCATCCGCCAGGGGCTGGTCACCGCCTGCCACGACCTCTCCGACGGCGGCCTGGGCGTGGCCCTGGCCGAAATGGCCATCGGCGGCAGGCTGGGCTGCCAGGCCGATCTGGCCCTGGCCCCGACGGCGGGCATCCACGCCGGGGAAGGCGGCATGTCCGATATCGAACTCCTGTATGCCGAATCCGCCGGACGCCTCCTGGCCACCGTGTCCCCGGGCGACCGGGAGGCCTTCGAGGCCCTGTTCGCCGGACAGGCCGCGTCCTGCCTTGGCCGGGTGACGGAGACGGGGGAGCTCGCGCTCGCCAGGGGCGGCCGGATTCTCGCCCGCGAAAACGTGGAGGATTTGGCCCTGGCCTTCGCCAAGACCCTGTCCTGGTAGGCTCTTTTCGTTTTTTTCCGGATTCGGGCCCAAAGTCTGTCCGTCCCGCATCCGTTTTCAGCCCGCCCCAAACTGCACGCGATGTGCAAAAAAGGGTGGGCCCTCTTGCCCGCCGTCTTTTTCACATTCATAATAAATAAAAGAATTTCAGCATTTTCAGACAATCCCCTTTCCTTTCATCTCCCGTTCCCCAGTCCCTTTATGCAAAAAAATGCGCCCCCTGGCATGTTGGTTGTTGTCACAACTGCCAGGCTCGCATATATGTGAAGGAAGTATCATGAAGGAGGCGTTCACATGCGCGTCGTTCGTTTCCCGGCCCTCCTCGCCGGGCTGGCATTTCTTGTGTCTTTTGTCTGGGTTTCTGCGGGCCGCACCCAGCCACCTGAAAAAGCGGCGCCCCCCGAGGCCAGCTATGTCGGCTCGGAGGCCTGCGCCTCCTGTCACGACACCCAGTTTCACACATATTCCAAGTATTCGAAAAAGGCCCATTCCTCCAAGAGCATCCAGATCATGGCCTCGGATCTGACCGAGGAAGAACTGCGCGGCTGCTACGGATGCCATACCACCGGATACGGCAAGCCCGGCGGGTTCGTGAGCTTCACGGCCACGCCCGGACTGGCCAACGCCGGATGCGAGGTCTGCCACGGCCCGGGTTCGGCCCACGCCGAATCCGGAGGGGATGCTTCCCTGATCAAGGGCAAGCTGACCATGGCCGATTGTGAGACCTGCCACAGCGCCGAGCGGGTTGCGGCGTTCAATTTCAAGCCCATGCTCTACGCTGGCGCGCACTAGGAGATGCCCATGGACATCATGGCTCGTTCCATCGGCGTCAAGGTGCTCGTGCTGGTTTCGGCCCTGACCATCCTGGCCTTTACCGGCCTTTTTCTGGCCAACTCCTACTGGCAACACAACGGCACCGTGGACCAGATCCGGGCCGCCTCCGAGCGCACCTCGGATCTTTTGCGCATGGCCATCGAGGAACCCATGGCCCTGGGCAAAAACCAGGAAACCACGGCCCAGTTCGAAAAGGTCGCCAAGCGCTACAACGACATCCGTGTGTTCATGACCAATTACAAGGGGAACATCACCTACGCCACGAACCAGGCCGATCTGCGCAAGGATCTGTCCCAGGTGATCACCGAACCCGAATTCTCCGGCGCCGTGCAAAAAAGCCTCACATCGTCCACCGCCGCCGGGGCCATCATGACCGTGGGGGGGAAAAGCGCCTTCGTGGAGATCACCTCCATCGCCAACGCCCCGGCCTGCCACCACTGCCACGGCACGAGCAAGCCGGTCCTGGGGGCCATGGTGGTCGTCAAGGACATCGAGCAGGAGATGGGGCGGCTCACCGACACCCAGTACAAAAGCGCGGGCATCTCCCTGGCGAGCCTGGTGGGTCTTCTGGCCTGCCTGCTCTTTTTCATCCGCCGCTCGGTCATAAACCGCATCAAGACCATCGCCAGCGCCTCCCACGAGATCAGCCAGGGGGCTCTGGACGTGTCGTTTTCCGTGCATGGGCATGACGAACTGAGCAACCTGGCAGGCAACCTGGCCGAGATGGTGGGCAAGATCAAAGACCAGCTCGAATACAACAAGAGCATCCTAAGCGGCATCATCATCCCCCTTTTCGTGGCCGATAAAAACGAGAACTTCGACTTCGTGAACGCCCCCCTGCAAAACATCCTGGGCAAGCACTACAAGGAACTCGTGGGCCGTCCCGTGGCCGAAAACCTCTCCGGCGAACACGGCGGCCGGATCTGCGGCGAGGTCATCGCCACCGGGACCAGCAAAAGCGGCTTCACCCGTTTCACCCGGGCCGACGGCAAGGTCTATCCCCTGCACTATGAGATATCCCCCCTGCAAAACGCCGCAGGCCAGACCGTGGGGGCCATCGGGGTGCTCATCGACCTGACCCAGGAGGAACGCGACAAGGACCGCATCCGGGCCCAGCGCGAGAATCTGCTCAAGGTGGCCCAGGAGGTCACGGATGTGGCCATCAACCTGTCCGAGGCATCCGACGAACTGTCGCGGCAGATGGAGGAACTGACCCGGGGCGTGGACACCACTGCCGGAGAAACCGAGCGGGTGGCCACGGCCATGGAGGAAATGAACGCCACGGTGCTTGAGGTCGCCAAAAACGCCGGACAGACCGCCGAGGCCTCGGATGTGGCCAGCCAGGCGGCCCGGGAGGGCGGCCGGGAGGTGCAAAACACCGTGACCGAGACCCGGCAGGTTTCCGAGCGCACGGAAAGTCTGGCCCTGTCCCTGGGCGAACTCTCCACCCGGGCGGAGAACATCGGCCGGGTCATGGCCGTCATCGGGGACATCGCCGACCAGACCAACCTCCTGGCCCTCAACGCCGCCATCGAGGCCGCCAGGGCCGGAGAGGCCGGGCGCGGCTTCGCCGTGGTCGCCGACGAGGTCCGCAAACTGGCCGAGAAGACCATGCTGGCCACCACCGAGGTGGCCGAGGCCATCCGGGACATCCAGGGCAGTACCCGCACCGTGGTTTCCGGAATGGACGAAACCAAGGCCAAGGTGGAACTGACGGCCCAGATGGCGGAAAAATCCGGCGCGGTGCTGGGGCAGATCGTGGACCAGTCCGACCGCATTGCGGACATGGTGCGCAACATCGCGGCGGCCTCGGAGCAGCAGTCCTCCACCAGCGACGAGGTCAATCACAGCGTCAGCCACATCAATGAACTTTCGCAGGATATTTCGCGACAAATTCAAGAAGCCAACCACCGCATCACCGGGGTCAGGGACATGTCCCAGCATTTGGCCGCCCTGGTGGCGCGTTTTCGGGAGGAATGACCCGTTTAGGGGCTGTCCCGGCGAACCGGACCAAGTGCGGTCCAGGCCCGGACAGCCCCTTGACAAAAACAGCCGAACTAACGGATAGACTTCCCATGGCGTGATCGTGAAAATGGGCACGCCGGGCAGTGAGAACGAAACCGGTCCTGAACCGGCGATCTTTCGCCGGGACTCCGCCTGAAAGAGTCCATCACGGCGATACGAAAAAACACCCTGTTTGCCGCTCAGGCAAGGGTCGCCCCTTTGGGACGCGCCCGGCGCTGAGGGCCAAAATGAGGTCTTTTTTTTCGTGGTTGCGGGGAAGGGCGATACCGGACAAGGAGACGACATGGACAGATATGTCTGCAACATCTGCGGCTATGTGTACGATCCCAAGGACGGCGATCCGGACAACGGGGTCAAACCCGGAACCAAATTCGAAGACCTCCCCGAGGACTGGGTCTGTCCGGTGTGCGGCGCTGCCAAGGACGAGTTCACCAAGGAATAACCGCCTGCCTCCATATTTCCCTTCACACCGCCGGCCCCTGGCCGGCGGTCGTTTTGAGGAGACCTGCATGAAACCCGTTGAAATCGTCAAAGACGTCCACTGGGTCGGGTCCGTGGAATGGGATTGCCGCAATTTCCACGGCTATTCCACCTCCCCCCTGGGCACCACCTACAATGCCTATCTCATCCGCGACGAGAAGGTCACCCTGTTCGATACGGTCAAGGCCGAATTCACAAACGAACTGTTGTGCAAAATCGCCCACCTGGTCAAACCCGGGGACATCGACTACATCGTGGTCAACCATGTGGAGATGGACCATTCCGGAGCCCTGCCGGAGATCGTGGCCCAGGTCAAACCGGAGAAGATCTTCTGCTCCCCCATGGGCGAGCGGGCCCTGAAAGCGCATTTCGACGTGACCGGCTGGCCCATCCAGGTCGTCAAGACGGGCGACGCCATAAGCATCGGCACGCGCACCCTGTCCTTTTTGGAAACCCGCATGCTGCACTGGCCCGACAGCATGGCCACCTATATCCCCGAAGACAAGATCCTCATCACCAACGACGCCTTCGGCCAAAACATCGCCAGCAGCGAACGCTTTGCCGACGAGGTGGACCGCTCCGAGCTGCATCGCCAGATGGTCCGCTATTACGCCAACATCGTGCTGCCGTTTTCGCCCATCACGCAAAAGATCATCGCCCAAATCGAATCCATGGGACTGGCCATCGACTATCTCCTGCCGGACCACGGGGTCATGTTCCGGGGGGCCGACGTGGCCTACGCCATTGAGGCCTACAAGGCCTTCGCCGCCCAAAAGCCCACGAAAAAGGCCGTGGTGGTTTACGACACCATGTGGCACTCCACGGAAAAGATGGCCGAGGCCATCGCCACCGGCCTTATGTCCGAAGGCCTGTCCGTCAAGATCATGAACCTGCACGTCGTCGACCACAGCGACGTCATGGAAGAGGTGCTGGAGGCCGGGGCCGTGGTGGTGGGGTCGCCCACCCACAATAACGGCATGCTGCCCCGGGTGGCGGACATGCTGACCTACATGAAGGGCTTAAAACCTCAGAACAAGATCGGCGGAGCCTTCGGCTCCTACGGCTGGAGCGGCGAGGCCGTCAAGGCCGTGGCCGAGGCGCTTTCGGCCATGGGCATGGAGATGCCGACCGAGCCCCTGCGTTCCCTGTATGTCCCCAGGCACGAGGAGCTGGCCAAATATGTGGAGATGGGCCGGACCATCGGCCAGGCCGTGGTCGCCAAGGCGGGCTGACCGCCGCGCCCGTTTCCCGACGTTCGCCCATAAAAAACGGCCCGGAACCGCATGGTCCCGGGCCGTCGTCATTTCGGCGATCAGGGGAAGGGAACCTACTTCACTGCTTCCTTGAGGGCCTTGCCCACGGTAAACTTCACCGCCTTGGAAGCGGGAATCTTGATCTCCTTGCCGGTCTGGGGGTTGCGGCCGGTACGGGCGGCGCGCTCGGAAACCTTGAAGGATCCGAACCCGGTCAGGGTCACGGTTTCCCCGGCGGACAGGGCGTCCCGGATGACCTCGACCACGGCGTCGAGAGCCTTGCCGGCAGCCGCCTTGGTTTCGAATCCCGCTTTAACCTGTACCTTTTCGATCAAATCAGCTTTGGCCATGTACCCTTCTCCTGCTTGCTTTCGGTTGATGTTATTTCGCGGCCTTCTGGGCTTTCTTTTCCCATAGCCGCATTTCCTTCATTTTCTTGCGACGGTCACGCTGCAAGGCCTTGCAGACCAGGGGCGTGCCCTTCTTGAGGCCGTGCTTCTCCTTGTACTCCTCGGGGGTCAATCCGTGGGAGCCAAGGTGCTTTTTGGTGATGACCTTGAAGGCTTTGCCGCATTCCAGACAGGTGACGGTCTTTTCCTTTATCGCCTTTTTGGGGTCAAGTCCAAGTCCCGGCGCACTCTCGCTTGCACTGCATCCTTCGCTGATCTCCCGGATGCCGCCTGCGAGCCTTTTGACCATGGAGGTAATCTCCTCATCGGTCATGTTTCTCACGGAAGCCTGCGCTTTCACAATCTCCAGGGCGCTTTTCAAATACTCTTCCATTGATTCCTCCAAAGTCGATGATTCCGAAAATCGTTCCGGCGCGGCAAACATGCTGTCAAATGGAGCGATTGTCAATTGCCGCGATTCGAAATGCACGCCGAAGCCGGAGCCAAAGCCATAAAAAAGGCTGTCTCGACACGGCCGAAGTCGCATGCGTTCTTCGCCTGTTTTGTTTAGTATTACATATTCGCATAAAATACGCAAAAACAAAACGGGCCTCTCCCGAAAGAAAGGCCCGCTTCTCCATGGTGCGTGTCCCGACCGTCTATCCGGCCTGAATTTCGATCTTACGCGGCTGGGCCTTGGCGGCCTTGGGCAGGCTCACCTCCACCACCCCGTTTTTCAGGGTGGCCTTGATCCGCTCCTTGTCCACAATGTGCGACAGGGTGAAGCTGCGGAAGTATTCGCCCGAGCCGAATTCCACATGCCCGATCTTGCGTTTTTCCGGGGCGTCGTATTCCGCCTTGCCGGAAATTTTTATCTCATCCTCGTTTAAGTCGATGACCAGATGCTCCTTGTCCACGCCGGGCATATCCAGCAGGAGCAGGAACCCGTCATCGGTCTCGATGATATCCGTGGCCGGTTTGACCCGGGGCAATCCCTTTTCGGTCTTGGCGGCGTTTTCGTTCATGGCCGATTCCTCCCTGGCGCGATGATGGCGCCGTGTTCTCGGGGGGGCGTCACGCCCCGTTCCCGCGGCATGTGTTTTTTCATGGCGGAGGACGATCGGGAAAATCCTTGTCCTGGCGGGATGACCGAACATACGCGCCGGGTTTTCCAAGGCAACCCGCTGCCTCCAGCCTCCGCCCGTCGCCCGCAGTCGGCGACACCGCTACAAAAACCGCGCTACTGGGCGTCGATGCTGATTTTTTTGGGCTTGCTCTCTTCCGCCTTGGGGATGACCACCTCCAGGACGCCGTCTTTCATCTTGGCCGTGACCTTGTCCCGGCTAATTCCCGCCTGGATGTTCACCACCCGCTGGAAAAAGCCCGTGGGCCGTTCCTGGCGGTAGAATTTCCCCTTGACGCCCTTTCGTTCGCCCTTGATGACCAGGCTCGAATCGGTCAAGGTCAGATCCAGGTCGCCAATGTCCATGCCCGGGATCTCGCACTGGACGTAAATGCTCTCTGCATCCTCGCTGATGTTGAGCGGGGGATAGGCCAGACTCCTCTGGCTTATGGAAAGCGGCGTCCAGAGCGATTCGAGCAGCCTGTCGAAGGGATTCGACGTGCCGTAAAAAGGACTCAAATCGATAACCATGGCATGCACCTCCCAATGTTTTTATCGAAAAAAAGGATAATCCGGGCTGGGCCGTTGTCAACGCCGCCAGAGCCGCTTTCCCGGGCAATGCCCGGCTGCCGGGGTGCAGCGGCCCTTGACATCATGGTCCGGCGACTTACCTGATATCCGCAAAAAAACTCCCCGGAGGATCACCGTGCCCCTCTACGAATACGCCTGCCCCGCCTGCGATGCCCATTTCGAGGAACTGGTGTCCGTGCATAGCGACGCGCCCCCGAAGTGTCCCCGCTGCGGCCACGAGGCCTGCACCCGCGTCCTGTCCGCCACCTCGGCCGTGCGCCCGGGACAGACCACCCTGCCCCGCTTCGAAACCCATTCCTCGGGATGCGGCGGCGGCGGGTTCTCCTGAGCCGGATAGCCCGCGCGCCCTGGCGGCGCGCTTCAGATTCACCCGCTTCCCTGGCGGGCACACCACCTTATTTCCTACAAAGGAGCGCATCATGCCGGACAAAAATCCGGGTTCCACCCATGAGTTCAAGGCCGAGATACGCCAACTGCTGGAGATCATCACCCATTCCATCTACACCAATCGCGAAATCTTTTTGCGCGAACTCGTCTCCAACGCCTCCGACGCCCTGGACAAGCTGCGCTTCGAGACCGGGCGCGGCACGGCCGTGGCCAATCCCGAACTGCCGCTGGAAATCCGCATCACGGCCGACAAGGAGGCGGGCATCCTGACCATCGCCGACACGGGCCTGGGCATGACCCATGACGAACTCATCGAGAACATCGGCACCATCGCCCGTTCCGGGTCCGCCGAATTCCTGAAAAAGCTCGCCGACAACAAGGACGCCGCCTCGGGCATCATCGGCCGCTTCGGGGTGGGATTTTATTCCGTGTTCATGGTGGCCAAAAACGTGGTCCTGACCACGAAATCCCTGCTTTCCGACGCGCCCGCCGTGCGCTGGGAGTCCGACGGTTCCGGCTCCTACGCCATTACCTCCGGCCCCGAAGACGCCGTCCGGGGCACGCGCATCGAGATCCATTTGAAGGACGAGGCCAAGGAATTCGCCGACCCCGAGCGCATCAAGACCATCATCCGCAAGCATTCCAACTTCATTTCCTTCCCCATTTACGTGGGCGAGGAGAAGGTCAACACCGTCCCGGCCCTGTGGCGGGAATCCAAGTTCTCGGTCACGCCCGAGCAGTACAAGGAGTTCTACGAGTTTTTGACCTTCGACACCGAGGAGCCGCTTCTGACCATCCACGTCTCCGTGGATGCGCCGGTACAGTTCAACGCCCTGCTTTTCATCCCCAAAACCCCCATGGACCTCTTCGGCATGCGCCCCGAGGCCCGGGGCCTGGACCTCTACGTGCGCCGGGTGCTCATCCAGCACGAGACCAAGGATCTTCTGCCCGAATTTCTGGGATTCGTGCGCGGCGTGGTGGACACCGAAGACCTGCCCCTGAACATCTCCCGGGAGACCCTCCAGGAGAACCGGGTGCTGCGCAAGATCGCCTCCACCATCACCAAGCAGGTTCTCGACCGGCTGGGACAGATGGCCAAGGACGACGCCGAGAAATACGCCGACTTCTGGCGCGAGCACGGCCGGGTCATGAAGCTCGGCTACGGCGACTACCTGCACCGCGAGGCCTTTGCGGATCTTGTGCGCTTCGAGTCCTCGGCGCTTCCCCCGGAACCCGGCAAGCCCGCGCCCCTGGCCTCGCTGGCCGACTACGTCACACGGGCCAAATCCGGCCAGAAAAACATCTACTTCCTCTCCGGCCCCTCCAGGGCCGCCCTGGACTTAAACCCCACCCTGGAAATCTTCCGGGACAAGGGCCTTGAGGTCCTCTATCTGCTGGAGCCCATCGACGAATTCGTCATGGAATCCGTGCGCGCCTACAAGGAACTGACCCTGACCTCCGCCGACCGGGCCGCGCCCGGCGATCTGGCCGCCTTCGAGAGCGTGGCCGCGGCGGACGCCCCGGCCCCCCTGTCTGCGGACCAGCAGGCCGCCCTGCCCGGCCTGACGGCCGCCGTCAAGGCCGTCCTGGGCGAACGGGTTGTCGACGTGCGCCTGTCCGAACGCCTGCGCAAGAGCCCCTCCTGCCTGGTCGGTCCCGACGGCGACCCCTCGGCCGGGATGCAAAAGATCATGCGCATGCTGGCCAAGGACGAGACCCCGCCAAAAAAGATCCTGGAGCTCAACCCCGACCATCCGCTTCTGCGCAACCTTTTGCGCATCCACCAGGCAAGCCCGGACGACCCGTTTTTGGCCACGGCCGCCAACCAGCTTTTGGACGCGGCCCTGCTCCTGGACGGCTATCTGGCCGACCCGCACCAGATGGTGGACCGGGTCACCTCCATCCTGACCGACGCCAGCGGTTGGTACGCCGACCTGAAGAAATAGGCCGCCGCGCCGCTGCCCAAAAACGTCGGCCCCCGTCCCGGACATGGTTCCGGGGCGGGGGCCGTTTTCGTGCCGTTTGGCGCGGGGCGGGCTAGATGCCCTTTGCGGCCATGAGCTTGATCAGGTCGCCCACGCGGCAGGAATAGCCCCATTCGTTGTCGTACCAGGCCACGACCTTGGCCAGGTTGCCGTTTTGGACCACGGTGTATTCTTCCTCAATGATGCCCGAACGGGGGTCGCCCTTGTAGTCCATGGAGACCAGGGGCTCGGTGGCGTAGCCCAGGATGCCCTTGAGCCCGCCCTCGGAGGCGGCCCGAAGCGAGGCGCGCAACTCCTCGGTGGTGGTGGATTTCTCCAGGGTGCAGGCGAAATCCACGACCGACACCGTGGGCGTGGGCACGCGCAGGGAATAGCCGCCGAACTTGCCTTTGAGCTCCGGAATGACCAGGGCCACGGCCTGGGCCGCGCCCGTGGAGGTGGGGATGATGTTCATGGCCGCAGCCCGGGCCCGGCGCAGATCCTTGTGCGGCAGGTCCAGGATGCGCTGGTCGTTGGTGTAGGAATGGATGGTGCACAAAAGTCCGCTGATGATGCCGAACTTCTCGTGCACCACCTTCACGGCCGGGGCCAGGCAGTTGGTGGTGCAGGAGGCGTTGGAGAGGATGTGGTGCTTCTCGGGATCGTACAGGTGGTCGTTGACCCCGAGCACGATGGTGATGTCCTCTTCCTTGGCCGGGGAGGAGATGATGACCTTCTTGGCCCCGGCGTCCAGGTGGGCCTTGGCCTTGGGGCCGGTGCGGAAGATGCCCGTGGACTCGATGACCACGTCCACGCCCATGGCCCCC
Organism: Desulfolutivibrio sulfodismutans DSM 3696; assembly: GCF_013376455.1. Taxonomy (GTDB): domain Bacteria; phylum Desulfobacterota; class Desulfovibrionia; order Desulfovibrionales; family Desulfovibrionaceae; genus Desulfolutivibrio; species Desulfolutivibrio sulfodismutans. The sequence continues at coordinate 1,908,252 of NZ_CP045504.1, forward strand.
CAGGGAATCTCCCTGGGATCGCGCAGGGCGAAATTCTTGATCTCCCAGCCGCCGAAGACGATGACGTCGTCTTTTACCTCGACGTCGAACGTGGAACGGCCGTAGTTGGTGTCGTAGCGCAGCAGGTGCGCGTTGGTTTTGACGTCAAAGAGGTCGTTGACGGCCACCACTTCCATGGATTCGGGGTGCTGCTCGCGCATGGCTTTCAGCACCTGGCGGCCGATGCGGCCAAATCCGTTGATGCCTACCTTGAGTTTGGTCATATATATGTCTCCTTAGTCCTCGAAAATACGGTATTCATACGCCGTGAGCATCTCGTAGTCGGTTTTCAGCGCCTGATGCAGCCTGGCGTTCTCGATGGCGATGGCGCTTAGGTCTGCAATGGACTGAAGAAATTCCTTTTCCGCCGCATCGAACTCGCGCACGTCTCCGGCGTAGACCCGCAGCACGCCGATGGCCTTTCCGTCCACGGTAAGCGGGGCCACGGCCACGGCGTGGATGCCCTCTTCCCGGGCGGCCTCGGGATATTGGAAGCGCGGATCGGCGCAGGCGTCGGCGATGCACACCACGCCGCCGCCGAACAGGGCCTCGCGGTCCACCTCGCTTTTGGCCACTTCGACCGGGCCCTTGCGCAGGTAGTTGCGGCTTAAGCCATACGTCGCCCCGGCCCGCAGCATTTTTCCGGATTTGCCCAGAAGCCGCAGGGTGCAGCCCTTGGCGTCCATGGCCTTGGCCGTCTGCTCCACGATCTTTTCCAGGACGGTGGCGGGATCGAGGCTGGAATTGATGGCCGACACGGCCTCATGCAGTCCCCTGTAGAATCGCTCGTATCTGTCCATTGGTCATCCTCCTTGCCGACGAATCGGAAGTTGTCCGACATTTCGCCGGACGCGGCGACGGCGGTTTTGCCGTTGCGCCACAGGGCGTCCGGACGGCGTTTCCCTGAAACATGAAACGACCGGGCTCTCCCTGCGCAAAAAAACGGGAAAACGAAAGACCGGCCGTTTCTTCTATGAACTATTCGCGTCCGTATGGGAAGGGTGTCCGTGTGGCGTTTTCCCGGCAGGACGATGTCGGAGGAGGGACAACGGGAAAGGGCCGCCTTCCCCGGGGTCTTTTTCAGAAAGGGCACGAAGGGCGACGCGGATGCTGCGAAGCAGCGCCAGGGCGTCACCCACGGCGGCCCCGTCGCAATCCGGCAGCAACCCGGTGATGATGGCCGCCTCGTTTTTCCTGACGGCGGCCAGCCGGTCGCGGCCAACGTCGGTCAACACCATGCGCTTTGATCGTTTGTGGCGGGGATTGTCCACGAAGGCCGCCAGCCCCATGTCCCGCAATTCGTTGCACACGATCTGCACGCACTGGCGCGAAAGGCCCAGGGCGGCGGCCATATCCGGCACCGTGGCCGAATCCAGGCGGCCGAGCAGGTCCGCCACCCGGACCTGGGGCGTGCGCAGTCCGGAGCGTTCATGCACCGCGTCCATGCCCAGCGCCAGGAGATCCCGCAGGGCGAAAACCTCGCGAAAAAGGTCGTGCAGCCGCTCCCCCGGGCAGACAGTCGTCATGGGCGATATCCTTGGATCACAGCCACCGGCGGACGGAGCGCCGATAGGTTTCGTAATCCGATCCGAATCGTCGCGCCAGATACGCCTCCTCGCGCGGAATCACGTACAGCCCTAGAGAGAAGGCCATGGGCAGGACGGTCAAGACCATCCAGACGCTGCCCGCCGCCAGCCCCAGTCCGGCCAGCATGGCCAGAAAGCCCACATACATCGGGTTGCGGCTCCAGGCGTAGGCCCCGGTGGCGACAAGCATGCTCGCGGGGCGAATGGTCTTCACATTCACCCCGAGCCTGGTGAAAAGGGTATGCCCCCACATCATGAAGGCGAAGCCCGAACCGGCCAGGATCAGACCCGCCGCCAGCCCAAAAACCCGGGGCAGCCCGGGGACGGGCCACGGCGCAACCCAGTGGAGGACCACCCCGGCCAGGAGGCACACCAGAAAAATCCGGGGCGGCATGATGTACACCCCCGGGGAATCGGGGAGAGGGCTGGCTGAGGGCATGGTGGTATTCATTCTGATCTCCTTGGGCGACAGGTTGGGAGGAACCTCACATATGACAATAAACTTGTCAATATGACAATATTATTGTCGTACTTGGCGCCCTTCAAAACGCCGGGGATGCGTCGGCCCCCCGTCTTGACTCCCGGCGGGAGCGCGCCTACTATGTCCGAAATATCTTTTTTAGCTAAACTGTCCGGAGGGACCATGAAGACCGCCACCGCGACCGCGTTGAAAAACAATCTGGGGGAGGTCATGCAGGCTGTGGCCCTGGAGCCGGTGCGCATCACCAAGCAGGGCCGGGACTATGCCGTGATGCTGTCGATCACGGAATACGAGCGGCTGACCGCGCTTGAGGACGACTGGTGGGCGCAGCGGGCCAGGCAGGCCGAGGCCGAGGGCGGCTACCTGGGCGAAGAGGAAAGCATGACGTTTCTGACGGAGCGGCTGCGTGGCCTGTAAGCTGGACATGGGGCGCGAGGCCGCGAAATTTCTGGAGACGCTGCCGCCCAAACAGTTCCGGCAGGTGGTGTTGCGGATGTTTGAGCTTTTGCGCGAGCCGCTTGGGCCGGACACGTTGGCGCTGCGCGGGCACGCCGACTTCCGCCGGGCGGATATCGGGGAATATCGCATCATCTACCGCCAGGAGGCGGAGGTGGTGAGGGTGGCGCTGATCGGGAAGAGAAACGACGACGAGGTGTATCGGAGGTTCAAGAGATTGTAGATACTTTTACACCATAGAATTATATCGGTACAAACACAATGGACCATATCACATCGCTTTACCCTGGATCAATACTGATCTTTTTCAACAAAAAACATCGCTTCAAACCTGACCACACAGGTTGCAACACAATAGGAATACACATCGGAGACGACACAATATTACACATTGAGAACAATAAGCTGAAACGCACACCATATATAAATATAATTGGAACTTACGAGAAAGTCGAAATACTATTTAACGAAGCATCAGAAAAGTCAGCCAGAATATTACATTATTTCACAAACAATGCATACAATATTCACCTGTTCAATCTAGGAATACACGCAATAATACATGGCATAAACAAAATTCTATCTTCTGACTTGATAATGCCCAGGAAACAACATTCCTACTCTGATAAAAATTTTGATCAAACATGGATAAATTTTTTATCATTATTACGCCCATGCGATTTTATATTCACAAGAACTCATGGGAGCACTTTAAGCAGCATCATCGCTAATATCGATCAGGGTTTTTGGAGTCATGTTGGAATATATATTGGATCAAACCAAATTCATGAAGCACTCACAAGTGGCATCACTATTCGAAATATAACTGCGTATAAAAATAAAAAATACAGCATTGGGATATACAGACCAATTCAAATTGACGACTACCAACGAATACTGATGCTCGAAAAGTGCAGAAATACACTTGGACACGGATACAATTACCTTGGCGCTTTAATGCTTGGCTTAAAGACTATTTTTAAAATTAAAAGCGACACCCCCACCCCAAACGGAATAATATATAGCGGCGCTGTATATCCAATTTATTTCCTTTAACATAACCTGGAATCAGAGGCATTCATTCCTTATTCTTGCCTCGCCCCCCGCCCATCCTGTACCCTTGCCCCCATGCAACGCCCCGGCTTCACCTTCCTCGTCTGCCCGGACCCGGAAATGATCAAAAACCGCGTGGAGCGCCTGCTCGGCGAATCCGGCGAGGTCTTCACCCGCGAGGTCTTCCAGGGCGACGAGGAAATCCCCGCCGCCTTCTGGCGGGCGCTCACGGCCCCGTCCCTTTTCGCCGAACCCAAGGCCGTGATCCTGCGCCGGGCCGACTCCCTGCCCGAGGACTTCTGGCCCAAGCTCAAAGGCCCCCTGTCGGGTTTCGCCGCCCACGTCTGGCCCATGATCTGCCTGGAAAAGCCCTTCGGCAAAAAGGGGCCGACCTTCCCCAAGGCCCTCTCCACCCAGCCCTACTACCAGGTGGCCGAGAAACGCCGCTGGATATGGACCTCCCCAGGCCTCACCCGCCGGGACATGGCCCCCATGCTCAAAGATTGGGTCGCCTCGAAAAACCTGTCCTTCGCCCCCGGGGTGCTCGACGCCTTGGCCGCCGTGCTGCCCGAGGACATGGCCATGGCCGGGCGCGAGCTGGAAAAAATCGAGCTTTTGGCCCGCTCCCGCAGCGACGCGCCGCCTGCCGCCGACGACAAAACACCCCTGCCCGGACGCATCGAGCAGGCCGACCTGTCGCTTTTGGCCTATAGGCCGGGCATGGACGCCTTCGCGTTCCTCAACGCCTTTGCCAAGCGCGGCGCCGAGGCCGCCATCTGGCGCGAAATTTTTGAGCAAAGCCTGTCGCCCGAGGACATGATCTTCAAATTCCTGGGCCTTTTGCGCAGCGACGCCCGCCAGATGTGGCAAATCCACATGGGCGAGGCCGAGGCCGTACGCCTGCCGCCCTTCGTCAAGTCGCAAAAGGAGGCCATGGCCCGTCGCCTGGGCGCTCACGGCCTGACGCGCCTTTTCGACCTGGCCATGGAGGCCGAATTGGGCATCAAGTCCGGGTCGAGAAACCCGGATCAGGCCATGGAACTGCTGGCCGCAGAGCTTTTTTCCCTTTTTTCGCGATGAGAAACCGGGCTGCATCCCCATTTTTCCTTGTGTTCACCCCCTTTTTGCGTCACTTTCCAGATAACAAGGCCGGTTGCGGCCATGTTTTCCGGGGAGAAACCCTTGCCCGGGCGAGAAGCCATGCTTATTAAGGAAAGTCACCCCCATTACCACGGGCACCGCAAGCGGCTCAAAGAACGGCTGGCGGAAAATCCCCGGGGCCTTGCGGAATACGAGGTGTTGGAGCTGCTTTTGAGCTACGCCAACCCCCGCCGTGACAACAAACCCCTGGCCAAGGCCCTGCTTGAGCGTTTCGGCAGTCTGCGCGGGGTCTTTTCGGCCAGAGCGGCCGAATTGACCGCCGTGGACGGATTCGGCCAGGGCTATGCCCAGTTTTGGATGCTGTGGCGGGAGTTCTGGGCCCGGATCAACGAGGATCCGGTACGGAAACGGGCGGTCTTAAGCAGCCCCGACGTGGTGGCCCGCATGGCCATGGCCCGTCTGGGGTCGCTTGAGGACGAGGAATTCTGGCTGGCCCTGGTGGACAACAAAAACCGGCTCATCGGCTGGGAACAGGTCAGCAAGGGCACCGTGGACCAGACCGCCGTCTATCCCCGGGAGGTTTTGGCCCTGGCCCTTTTGCGCAAGGCCAGCGGGGTGATCCTGGTGCACAACCACCCGGGAAACGATCCCAAGCCCTCCCGGCAGGATGTGGAGCTCACCAAGCGCATCATCACCGCCGCCCGGGAAGTGGATTTGCGGGTTCTGGACCACCTAGTGGTCACGGAAAAAAGCTATTTCAGTTTCCAGTCCGAGGGCATGCTGTAGTTCGCCGCATGAATCTCGATCCTTCCGGGAGCGCCGCGCGGCCCGGAACATTCGGAGGGGACCATGGAAAAGAGCTTACATTGCATCGTCTCCGGGAAGGTGCAGGGCGTCTATTTTCGCGCCTTCGTCCAGGAGCAGGCCGATAGTCTGGGGCTTTGCGGCTGGGTGCGCAACCTGGCGGACGGCAAGGTGGAAGTGCTGGTCCAGGGGGCCGAAGAGGCCCAAAAGGCCCTCACCGAGCGTCTGTGGCAGGGACCGGCCCTGGCCCGGGTGGAGCATGTGGAGGCCAACCACATCGACTACGACAAGTCCTACCCGGGCTTCGCCATCCGCGGCTGAACCCGTCCCCGGCCCGTGGACGATAACCCGGCGCATCGCCCGCCGCAGGGTCCAGGCCGATGGACGCAGGCCTGTACGGGGAAACGCCGACTTTTTCGCAACATCCGCCCCCGGCGGCCCGCCGACGGGAGGCGATGGGGCGATTTTGGGTCGCAACGCGGGCCGCATGCCGCGTCGCGCCCCCCGTATGAGACGACCGAAAAAGGAGAAACCCGACTCATGAATGGTGAAAATACAACCCTTCCCGAGGATGGCGCGGCCCCGCAGGTCGCCCCCGAGGCCGCAGCAGCCACGGACACGCCGCCTGTGGACGAAAAGACCGGCCCGGGCGACGGGGAAAAGGCCCAGCTCGACATCCCCCTGGAGATGCCGGTTCTGCCCGTGCGCGACATTGTGGTCTTCAACTATATGATCCTGCCCCTTTTCGTGGGGCGCGACAAATCCGTGCAGGCCGTGGACGCGGCCTTAAGCGGCAACAGATACATCCTCATCCTGACCCAGAAGGACGAGAAGGTGGACGAACCGGGCCCGGACGACCTGCACGTCGTGGGCACCGTGGGCATGATCATGCGCATGCTGAAAATGCCCGACGGCCGCCTCAAGGTGCTGGTGCAGGGCCTGACCCGGGCCAGGGTCACGGAGTTCACCTCCACCGACCCCTTCCATCTGGCCAAGATCGAGGTGCTGGAGGAGCGCGACGTCAAGGAGATCACCCTGGAGCAGGAGGCCATGATGCGCGCCGCCCGCGAGCAGAGCGAGAAAATCCTGTCGCTGCGCGGCATCGCCACGGCGGACATCATGTCCGTCTTAAACAGCGTCAACGAGCCCGGCCGCCTGGCCGACCTCATCGCCTCCAATCTGCGCATGCGCGTGGACGAGGCCCAAAAGATCCTCGAATGCGAGGATCCCATCGAGCGCATGCATCTGGTGAACAACCAGCTGGTCAAGGAGGTCGAGGTGGCCTCCATGCAGGCCAAGATCCAGAACATGGCCAAGGAAGGCATGGACAAGGCCCAGAAGGACTTCTTTTTGCGCGAGCAGATGAAGGCCATCCGCAAGGAACTGGGCGAGGCCGAAGACGAAGACGACGAGATGGAGGGGCTCAGGAAGTCCCTGGACAAGGCGGGCATGCCCAAAGAGGTCAAAAAAGAGGCGGACAAGCAGTTAAAACGCCTGACCGGCATGCATCCCGATTCCTCCGAGGCCTCGGTGATCCGCACCTACCTGGACTGGATGGCCGAACTGCCCTGGAAAAAGCTGTCCCGGGACCAGCTCGACATCAAGGAGGCCAAGCGCATCCTGGACGAGGACCACTATGACCTGGACAAGGTCAAGGAGCGCATCCTCGAATACTTGAGCGTGCGCAAGCTCAACCCCGGCATGAAAGGGCCGATCCTGTGCTTCGTGGGGCCTCCCGGCGTGGGCAAGACCTCGCTCGGGCGGTCCATCGCCCGGGCCTTAAAACGCAAGTTCGTGCGCATGTCCCTGGGCGGCATGCGCGACGAGGCCGAGATACGCGGCCACCGGCGGACCTACATCGGGTCCATGCCCGGGCGCATCGTGCAGAGCATCAAGCAGGCCGGGACCAGAAACCCGGTGATCATGCTGGACGAGATCGACAAGGTGGGCACGGATTTCCGGGGCGACCCGTCCTCGGCGCTCCTTGAGGTGCTGGACCCGGAGCAGAACTTCTCCTTCTCCGACCATTACTTAAACGTGCCCTTCGACCTGTCCAAGGTGATGTTCATCTGTACGGCCAACATCCTGGACACCATCCCGGCGGCGCTTTTGGACCGCATGGAGATCATCCGCCTGCCCGGCTACACCGAGCAGGAGAAGGTGCATATCGCCAAACGCTTCATCCTGCCCCGCCAGGTCCAGGAAAACGGCCTGAAAAAGACCGACATGGTCCTGTCCGACCAGGTGCTGTCCCAGATCATCCGGGACTATACCCGGGAGGCGGGGCTGCGCAACCTGGAGCGCGAGGTGGGCTCGGTGTGCCGCAAGCTGGCCCGGCGCAAGGCCGAGGGCGAGAAGCCGCCGTTTCGCATCACGGCCAAGGCCCTGGTGAAGCTTCTGGGACAGCCCCGGCACCTGGACGAGGAGCACGAAAAGGTGCTGCCGCCCGGGGTGGCCGTGGGGTTGGCCTGGACGCCGGTTGGCGGCGAGATCCTGCACATCGAGGTGGCCACCATGCCCGGCAAGGGCCAGTTGCACCTGACGGGCAAGCTTGGGGACGTGATGAAGGAATCCGCCCAGGCCGCCCTGTCCTACGCCCGGTCCAAGGCCAGAGAGCTTGGGCTCGACCCGGATTTCACCGAGAAGCTGGACATCCATGTGCACGTGCCCTCGGGGGCCACGCCCAAGGACGGCCCCTCGGCGGGCGTGACCCTGGTCACGGCGCTCATTTCCGCCCTGACCAACACCCCGGTGTGCCACGACGTGGCCATGACCGGGGAAATCACCCTGCGCGGCAGGGTTCTGCCCGTGGGCGGCGTCAAGGAGAAGATCCTGGCCGCCGTGGCGGCCGGGATGACCCGGGTGATCATCCCCAAGCGCAACGAAAAGGATCTGGAAGAGATTCCCAAGGAGCTTCGGGCCAAGATCGTGGTGCAGCCCGTGGAGCACATGGACGAGATATGGCCCCTGGCCTGCTCCCGGCCCGAGCCGAAGGACGCCGCATCGTAAGCGGCGCGCCTGATCCGCTGAAAACGAAAGGCCCGGACGAACGTCCGGGCCTTTTTTCATGACGGGGCCGGGTTAAAACCAGGGCTTGTGGCCGTCGACGTACACCCGCCGGAACTCCTCGTCGGATTTGCTGATGTACATGAAGCATTCCACAAGCGAAATCAGCCCGATGATCATGGACGGGATTCCGGCCAGGATGAACCCGAGCAGGAAAACGAGCAGCATGATCAGGCCCTGCTTCTTGTAGCCCAGATAGAACTTGTGAATCCCAAAGCCCCCGAGGAAAAAGGCCAGAAGCGCGGCGATGACCTTGTTGGGCCCGGCGTTCGTCCCGGAGGCCAGGAAATAAATCTCGGACGCCGCGCCATCCTTGCCGACAAAATCCACCTCGGCCCCGGCCACGGGCGAGGCCCCCGCCTTCCACTCCGCCAGGGTGAAGGGATATCTGTTGCCGTCATCCCCGGAAATGATGCCCGATCTTGCGGAACCATCCCAACTGAGCACGCGTCCTTTCATTGTCGTCTCCTCGGGTTTTGCGAAACCTGTTTCGGTTCGCCGCCGACACCGCCTCGGGTGCGCGGCATGATCCGTCGCAGCCCCTACGCCCCGGCCACGGGTGCAAACCGGGCGTCGCGCTCAACCGGCGTGAAACCGGCCATGACAATGGCCTGGCGCAGTTGCGCGGCCGTCAGCCCCTTGGGGGTGTCGGCCCCGGCGGCATGCCCCACCCGCTCCTCGATCAGGGTGCCGTCGAAGTCGTCGGCCCCGGCCCACAGGGCCATCTGGGCGGCCTTGATCCCGGCCATGACCCAGTAGGCCTTCAGATTCGGGATGTTGTCCAGGTAGAGCCGGGAGATGGCCATGGTGCGCAGGTAGTCGGCCCCGCCCGGTCCCCGGGCCGACAGGGCGTTGTTGCCCGGCTGGTAGGGCAGCGGGATGAAGCACAAAAAACCGCCGGTCTTGTCCTGCAACGTGCGCAGGGCGTCAAGGTGGTCGATGCGGTCGGCGAAGGTCTCGATGTGCCCGAAGAGCATGGTGGCGTTGGTGTTCATGCCCAGGCCGTGGGCCGTCTCATGGACCGACAGCCAACGCTCGCCGGAGATCTTTTCGGGGCAGAGTTTCGCCCGCAGCGCCGGGGAGAACACCTCGGCCCCGCCCCCGGGCAGCATGAGCAGTCCGGCCTGCATCAGGGCGGTGAGGATGTCCGCCTCGCTGCGGCCCTCCACATCGGCCAGATGCGCCACCTCCACGGCGGTGAAGGCCTTGATCCCGGCCTCGGGCCGCTCCTCGGCCACGGCCTGCAAAAGCTCCACGTAATACGAAAAGGGCAGCTTGGGATTTAGGCCCCCCACGATGTGCGTCTCGCGCACGGTCTGATCGCGTTTGGCGTGGACCATGGCCCGTATCTCGGCCACGGTGTGGGTCACGGCGTCCGGGCTGCCCGGGCGCTTGCCGAAGGCGCAGAACCGGCAGGCGTTGACGCACTCGTTGGTGAAGTTGATGTGCTGGTTGAAGACGTAATAGGCGGACCGGCCGTGGCGGCGCAGGCGGTCGGCCATGGCTGCGGCGCACAGGTCGTGCAGGCTGGCCTGATCGGCCAGGGTCATGGCCTCGTCGCGGGTCAGCCTGCGTCCGGGAAGCTCGTCGAGGATGCGGCGCGCGGCCGCAGTGGTTTCGTGCATGGCGTTGCAATTCGCTGTTTGGCGGGTTACTGATTGATGCCGTGTGGTGCGGCATAGCTTTTTTTCCGACGCCACGCCAGTCCCGACACCCCGTGAGGCGTCCGGGCCATCATATGCCTTGCCGTCACGGCGGAAAAGGGAAGGAGCGTAAGGGAGATGCCCGTCCAAAAAACCATGCCCGTTCCGGATGCGCTCCTGGCGGCATGCCTGATCCTTCTCGCCGCCCTCCTGGCCGCGTCGGCCCCGGCCTTCGCAGCCCCGGCCTCCGGCTCGGACCCCATCGCCTCCCTGCAGCAGTTTTTCAAGGGCCAGGAGGGGAAAAGCTCGGCCCCGGCCATCGACTTCGAGGTGGTGGGCGGATTCGCCGACATCACCACCGGGTCCAAAGACAGCTCCGGCCGCTATTTCCTGGCCGCCAGCCACATCACCCGCTTATCCGGCGACATCTACCGCCTGGACTTGGCCTTTTCCAAAAAGATGGAACAGGACATCATGGATTTTTCCCCGGCCTACTACTTCACCGAAAACCGCAGCTATTATTTCTGGTACAACAACGGCGACCGCATCGTCATAAAGGTCGGGGCCTCCCAGGCCGCCATCCCCATAGCCCGCAAGGAAATCACCCGCGTGGACATCCAGTCCATGGACACCTACAGCGTGGATCGGCAGAAGCTCTTCAAGGATCTGACCTTCACCGACGGCAACACGGCCATCAGCCTTCAGATACGGTTCAAATGACGTACACTGTACCCTTTGTTCCCTGCTCCTGGACGCACGCCACAGGAGGCGACACGCTTTCGCCGAGCCAGCGGGGTCTGGCCGGTCGTGGCGGCAGGGGAGAAAAGACGCCGGTTGGACGACGTTTGCACGGCATTTTTCCGCAACATGCCGCAGCGTTGCCAAAAACCGGTATGGGCTTCCGCAGTGTCTTTTTCTCGGAAACCTTTCGGCACGAGGCAGGCTCACCCCATGTTACGACGAATCCTTACTTTTTTTCGACCCAAACGAACCTCTACAGGCGTACGGCAACTCCTTGAAGATGCCGCTGCACAACGGGCCATCTTCCGCATCGAGGCAGGCGAAGGATCGGAAGACCGGCGCTATTTCATAGCCGCCGAGGTCACGCCCGACGGCATCGAACTGGAGCCCAAAGGGTTGCGGCTGGACAACCTGCGCCACTGGCAGGGCCAAAGCTTCCCGTTCCGGTTCATCCTGTGCTCCCGCGACTGCGGACGCACCCAGCTTTTCGAGTTCTCGTCCCGGGTTTTGTCCGTCGCCCCCCGACAGGGACGGCTGGCCATCGCCCTGCCGAACATCGTCAAATCCCTGGAACGCCGCCAGAACGTGCGCATCACCCTGCAGATGCGGCACATGCCCCGCCTGGGCATCTGGCCGGTGATCGGAGGCGGCGGCAAGGCCTCGCCACGCATCATGTCCCGCCCCATCCTGGACGTCTCTCCGAACCATTCCAGCATCGGCCTGACCATCCGCAACCTCTCCAGCGGCGGCATGCGCCTGTCCTTCAGCAAGTCCGACTTCTCCTCCAACGAGGTCCATCTGGAGCCGGGCAAGCGCCTGCTCCTGGAATTGAGCTTCGCGGGCAAGGCCTTCGACACCCGCCACCTGTTCCGGATCATCTCCTGCGTGCGCAACGTGATGCCGGGCCAGGGCGGCCGGATCGAGGTGGGGGTGCACTTTCTGGCCCTGCACCAGGAGGGGAAGAAACCGGCCTGGAAAAACGTGGAACAGGGCGGCGTGGACGCCATCGGCCGCCTGGTGCACCAGTTTCAGGTGGAGTATTACAAGGAGATCAAAAAACGCCTGGACGGGATGCCTGCCCAGGGGCCGCCCAAAATTTCCAAGGCCTCGTGATCCCGGGCGGCGGCGCGGGCAAGTCCCCGCCGGGAATCGACGCCCGGTTCTTCACCGGAGCCTGCACGGCCCACGGCGCCATGGCGTGTTCCCCGGGGACCACGGCCGCCCCGGGAACACGCCATGGTTTCCGGGAAACCCCGCTCAGAGCTTGCGCCGCCAAGCCAGAAGGGCCGCCAGCCCCGTCAGGGGGTACAGGGGCCAATACACCCCGGAGGCAAGCGACCACACCGCCGCTGCGGCCAAAAGCAGGGACACAACCCAGGCAAGCCCCAGTTTTCCCCATACGGACGCTCGCCCACCGCCGAGAAGCGACAGGAATACGCCCGAATCGCGGCCAGGGCCGGGCTCCGTCCGGCCTTCCCGACGGTCATCAGCCCCGCTGGCCCCCGCCGCCGCAGCCTCGCCGCCGGGTTCCGGCTCCGTGCGCTCCCGGGAGCGCAGCTTGTGCCCGCAGGCCAGGCAGAACCGCAGGTCGTCATCGTTTTCCGCGCCGCATCTGTTGCAGATCATGAATGCATCCCAAAGGGCCATCCCCTGCCCGCATCCGGACATTGACTTTTTCAAAGCCGAGCATAGGCTTTCAGGTTACAAAGCGATAGTCCGGCGACGGCTGCTTTTTTGGCCGCGCAATCGGCCTTCCCCCCTAAAAAGCCCAACGAGGAGAACCATGGCCACGATCTGCCCCCTGCGAAGCGTCTCGGTCAACCCGGTGTGTTGCAACGGCTGCGGCACATGCGCCGAGATGGCTCCGGAAATCTTCCGGATGGACCCCCTGACCGAAAAACCCGTGGTCCTGTGCGACGACTGTCCCGAGGAAGACGCCTTGCGGGCCCAGGCCTATTGCCCCCACGACTGCATCGAGGTGGACTGATGGGCCGGGCGTCTCCCCGGCGGCGGCGCAAGGCCCGGCCGTCCGACTCAGGGCTTTCTAACAGCCTGGATTCATGTTAGACTTTCTAAAACGATCGTACCCCTGCGTCCGGAACGGTCCTGGCGACGGGGTGCGGAGGAAAAAACCGGGCTGCATGTCTTTTTTCGCCCCCCGGGCCGCGCGCAGCGCGCACCACCGCATCCTCCCCATTGCGGCGGCATCCACGTGCCACGCCGCGTCCCCCTCTCCCGCCGCCTCGCGCCTTTGCCCGCGCCCCCAACCGACACAAGGAGTCTCGCCGTGTCCTTAAAGAACATGGGCTTCTCGAAAAAACTGGGTTTCGGATTCGGCATCGTCCTCGTCCTGTCCCTGGCCTCCCTGGCCGTGGTCACCTCCATTTCCCACAGGATGGCCGCGGCCACGGAGGCCGCCGTGCGGGTCTATCGGACCATCGAGGTGCAAAACGCCCTGGCCGGGGGACTCTTGGACATGGAAAGCGGGGTGCGGGGCTTTGCCCTGACCGGGCTGGATGATTTCCTGATCCCCTACACCGAGGGCAAAAAACGCTTCGAGGAGAGCCTGGCCCTGCTCACGGGCGAGGCCGCCGGGGACGAATCCAAAAAGGAGCTTCTGAAACAACTGGCCGGGCAATGCGCCGCCTGGATCAAGGAGGAGGCCGATCCCCTGGTCAAGGAACGCAAGGCCTCGGGGTCGAGTGGGGATTTAAGCGCCGTGATGCAGATCATGGCCCTGTCCGGGGGCAAGGAGATCATGGACGGCATGCGCGGCATCCTGGGGCAGATGGCCTCGGAACAGGCGGCCCTGCTCGAATCCCGTCGGACCCAGGCCGACGCCCTGGGCCGAACCACGGACATGGTCACGGCCTTGGCCGGGATCGGGGTTTTGGTGCTCGGGATCCTGGTGGCCGTGATCATCGTGCGCGGCGTGACCCGGCCGGTGGCCGCCACAGTGGCCTTCATGGGAGAGGTGGAAAAAGGGAATTTCGACGCCAGCCTGGCCGTAGCCCAAAAAGACGAAATCGGCGTCCTGGCCGGGGGCCTGATCCGGATGATCGCGCTTTTGCGGGACAAGATCGCCGAAGCCGAGGAAAAAAGCCGACAGGCCGGGGAACACGCCCGACTGGCCCGGGAGGCCGTGGAACGGGCCGAGGAGGAGGGCCGCCGGGCCGAGGCCGCCCGGGCCGCCACCCTGGACGTGGCCGGACGCCTGGGCCAGGTGGTGGATCTTCTGGCCGCGTCCTCGGAGGAACTGGCCGAGACCATCGACCACACCACCCGGGGCGCCTCCAGGCAGACCGAGCGCACCGGCGAGACGGCCACGGCCATGGAGCAGATGACCGCCACGGTGAACGAGGTGGCCAAAAACGCCTCGGAGGCGGCCCGCATGTCGGACGAGACCCGGCATACGGCCATGGGCGGCTCCACGGTGGTGGAGGGGGTGGTGGCCGCCATCACGGACATCCAGCAGCGCACCCGGTCCCTGACCGAAAACATGGCCGCCCTGGGACGGCAGGCCGAGGATATCGGCCAGATCATGGGCGTCATCGGCGACATCGCCGACCAGACCAACCTTCTGGCCCTCAATGCCGCCATTGAGGCCGCCCGGGCGGGCGAGGCCGGACGCGGGTTTGCGGTTGTGGCCGACGAGGTCCGCAAGCTGGCCGAAAAGACCATGACCGCCACGGCCGAGGTGGGCCGGGCCATCACCGGCATCCAGCAGGAGGCGCGCCAGAGCATCGCCAGCGTGGACGAGACAGCCCGGGCCATCGACACGGCTACGAGCATGGCCAAGGAGTCCGGGGGGGCCATGGGCCAGATCGTGGCCCTGGCCGACGACACATCCCGGCAGGTAGCCTCCATCGCCACGGCGGCTGAAGAGCAGTCGGCGTCGAGCGAACAGATCGGCCGGGCCGTGGGCGACCTGGAGCACATCGCCGCAGAGATCGCCCAGACCATGGACCGCTCCGAGGCCGCCGTGCGGGAGCTCTCCGAACGGGCCAGGGACATCCGGGAGCTTATCCGGGAGATGCAGGGCCAGGAAAACCGGCTGGCGGCGTAGGCGAGAGCCGCCCCGGGATCACGTCGTAAGCTGCAACCGGACCAGTTCGTCCAGGATGGCCACCAGATGGCCGCAGGCCCCGCCCACCCCCGGCGGCGGCCCGAACAGCCCATGGCGTTCCTTGGCCAGGGCCGCCTCGGGCACGGCCTCGCGGTCGAAGCGGGACAGGGTGGCGGCCAGCCGCTCGGAGAGGAAATAGTCCGTGACCCCGTCGTGAAACCGGCCCATGCCCGCCGCAAACCGCTCCCCGTGCTCCCGCCAGAAGGCCTCGGCCCGGGACCTGGACGGGCCCGAGGCGGCCTGATGGGCCATGGCCCGCAGGTTGCTCACGGCAAACCCCGGGGTTCCCGGCCGCCAGCCCAGAAGCCACGGATTGCGGCGAAAAAGCAGACGGTGGGCGATGCCCAGGTCGATGACCGCATCAAGCAGACGCGCGGCCCGGTCCAGGCCGTCGCCCCCGAACCGGCGCGGCTCGGCATCCGGAACCCAGGCGGGCACGGCAAAAGGCGGCGCAGCCGGAGGGCTTTGGCCGGTCAAAACGGCCAGGATGTGGAAAAGCCAGGCGTTGGCCTGGGGCGAATCCGGGGTCTCCAGGTGGGCGTGGGACAAGACGACCCGGCCCCGGCCGAAGCGCCCGGCCAGGATGCATGGTCCGGCCCCCAGAAATTCCGGCCCGAACCCCAGCCCGAACCGCTCCCGCCAGGAATCCAGGGTCGCCTGGGGAAACCCGGCCACGGCCAGGTCGGCCAGCATGAAATCCGGCCCCGGCCCGTCGTAGGCCGCCAGGATTCCGTCGGCCACGGCCTCCGCCAGGGGCGGCGCGAACCGGGCCGGCCACCACACCGGGACCAGGGGGCGAGCGGGCAGCCAATCCGGAACCAGGGGAGAGCCCCGATCCGGGGCCACACCCACATGGCCGCTTATGAAATGCTTGAGCCGGTTCGTGAATCCGGCCCGACGCCAGGGGCACAGGGACAGGCCGTCGGGATCGGACAGGGCCAGTCCCGCGCCGCCGCAGATGCCAAGGTACGCGCCGCCTGCGGCCACAAAACGGCGCACGGCGTCAACGCCCTCCGCCCCCAGGGCCTCCAGCTTTTTTTTGGCGAATCCGCCGGGAACGGCCAGAAGCCGGGGGGGCGCGTCGCCGCCCAAAAGCTGCGGCACATCCCGGCCGCGTACCAGGACGAAGGGAATTCCCGAAAAGGACAGGGCGCGATGCAATAAAAGCCCCCACAGGTGGGAATGGTCCCACAAAAGGGCGATGGCGGCGGGGGGCGCGGAGGTCATGGGCCAAGGCTACCAGGGGGCCGCCGCCGAGGCAAGACGCCGAAAGCCCGCCCGATTCCCCTTGCCTCTGCGTGTTTTCGACGTTATAGGGGATTAATACAGCAACCCA
Source organism: Desulfolutivibrio sulfodismutans DSM 3696 (assembly GCF_013376455.1). Lineage (GTDB taxonomy): Bacteria > Desulfobacterota > Desulfovibrionia > Desulfovibrionales > Desulfovibrionaceae > Desulfolutivibrio > Desulfolutivibrio sulfodismutans. Next base: position 1,924,684 of record NZ_CP045504.1, read on the forward strand.
GACGTGTGCAACCTTGAGGTGAAACAGGAGTCTTTGACATGAACCAACCGTATCGCACCATGGAATCGACCCGCGCCAGGGCCGAGGTCGTCAATGCCTTCATGCGCGGCGTCTACGCCTGGATGTGCATGGGACTTGGCGTCACCGCCGTGGCCGCGCTTTTTACCATAAGCACCCCGGCCATCGCCCAGGTGGTGCTCGGCAACCAGATCGTGTTCTTCGGGCTGATCATCGCCGAACTGGGCTTGGTCGTGGGCCTGAGCGCCGCCATAAACCGGCTGTCCAGCGGCGCGGCCAGCGGCATGTTTCTGCTCTACAGCGCACTGAACGGCCTGACGCTGTCGGCCATTTTCCTGACCTACAGCCAGACGGCCATCTTCAACGCCTTCGTGGTCAGCGCGGGCATGTTCGGGGCCATGAGCGTCTACGGCCTGGTCACCAAGAAGGATCTGACCTCCTGGGGCAGCTTCCTGTTCATGGGACTTATCGGCATCATCATCGCCTCGGTGGTGAACATCTTCACCAAGAGCGCGGCCATGGACTTCGTCATCTCCTGCGTGGGCGTGCTGGTCTTCCTGGGGCTGACCGCCTACGACACCCAGAAGCTGCGGGTCATGGGCGAGACCGCCCCGGCGGACGACGCCACGGCCGTGCGGCGGGGAACCATCCTCGGGGCCCTGACCCTCTACCTGGATTTTATCAACCTCTTCCTCATGTTGCTGCGGCTTTTCGGCTCCAGCCGCGACTAACCCGGACACCCAGGACCATCCGCCGGGGGGGCCTTGCCCAAGGTTCCCCCGGCTCTTTCGCCAACCATGCCCGTCCCGGATCGCATAAAAAGCCTGCTCTCCACCCTGCTCGTGCCGCCCGCCCTCCTCTATGGGCTCGGCATGCGGCTGGCCAGACGCCTCGCCACCCCCGTCCACCCGGGCCTTCCCTGCGTGGGCGTGGGCGGCATGCAGCCCGGCCTGCCCGGGACGGTGCTGGTCACCTCCTGGCTTCTGGGCTGGGCGGACCACCACGGCCTGCGTACCTCCGTGGTCACCCCTCCCTTGCGGGCCGGACGCGACCCCCAGACCATGCGGGCTACCCCCGGGGCCGACCCCGGGGTGATCGACGCCCAGGCCATCGCCCTGTCCATGTACGCCCCCCGGGCGGCGGTGCTCTGCGACCCGGACCCCAGACGCGCCGTGGAATCGGCCATCGGGGCCTTCCGGCCGGATCTGCTGATCGCCCACGACGGCCTGTCCCGACCCTCCCCAGCCAGGAACCTCCAGATCATGGTCCTTGGCCAGGACGACCTGACCACGGGCTTTGGCCGCCCCATTCCGGCCGGGCGATGGCGCGAGGACGCCTCGGCCCTGCGCCGGGCGGACATGTTCGTGGTCTACATGACGCCGGGTCGCTTCGCCGAGCAGTCCGGGCTCATCGAAAAACGCCTGTCCCGCTACGGCAGGCCCGTGGCCAGCGTCAGCCCCCGGGCCTGGCGGCTGCGGCAGGTCGCGGGCCGCCAGACGGCCCAGGATTTCGCCGGGGAGCCGTATCTGCTGGTGACCACCGAATCCGAGCGCCGCACCACGCCCGAGGCCCTGTCCGCGCTTTTGCCCGGGCCGCGCCTGTCGGTCATCTTTCCCGACGGCCACCGCTTCACGGTCCAGGAATTGCGCCAGGTGCTCGCCGACGCCACGCGCCTCAAGTGCCCCAGGGTGGTCTGCCCGCCTGTCACCGCCATCCGCCTGGCCTCGCGTCTGGCCGCCCTGGACGGCGGCGATGCGGTCACCCTGTGGACCTACGACCCCGACGTGGTCTTCGGGCCGTCCCTGTCCGGGGGCGAAAGCTTCCGCGACTGGTGGCAGGCGGCCTGGGAGCGGATCACAGGCCCCACGCCCCCCGAACCGGAATACCCCGCACAAAAAGACGCGCCGGAAGCCGAATAACGGCCCCCGGCGCATTGTTTCGTTTCTTTCCTGCACCCCGGCCTGCCGTGGCGCGCCCAGCAACGACACTTCCCTTCAGCGGGCAAACCTCCGGACAGAAGCGCCCTGCCCGGGGCCGCCGCCCTATTCCATGGACAACGAGGCCAGGGGCTCGCCGTAGTAGGCCTTGCGGTACAACTCCTTGATCTCAACGACCAGCGGATAGCGCGGATTGCCGCCGGTGCACTGGTCGTCGAAGGCCAGTTCCGACATCTCGTCCAGCTTCTCCAGGAACTCGTCCTCGGCAATCCCGGCCTCGCGCAGGGATTTGGGGATGTTCAGGTCGGCCTTGAGGGCCTCCACGGCCGCAACCAGCCGGGCCACCTTGCGGTCCCGGTCGTCGCCGCAGCCTTCCGTCAGGCCCAGCGAGTCCGCGATGCGCGCGTAACGCCCCTTGACGAAGGGATAGCGGTACTGAGGCATGAGCCCCTGCTTGGTGGGGTTGTCCGTGGCGTTGTATTCGATGACGTAGGACAGAAGCAGGGCGTTGGCCAGACCGTGGGGCACGTGGAACATGGCCCCCAGCTTGTGGGCCATGGAGTGGCACACGCCGAGAAAGGCGTTGGCGAAGGCCAGACCGGCAATGGTTGCGCTGTAGTGCATCTTCTCCCGGGCCATGACGTTTTTACGTCCCTCGTGGTAGGAGGCGCGCAGGTATTTGAAAACCAGACGGATGGCCTCCAGGGCGTTGCCGTCGCTGAAGTTGGTGGCGAACACCGAGGTGAAGGCCTCGATGCCATGGGTCAGGACGTCCAGCCCCGAATAGGCGGTCAATCCCTTGGGCATGTCCATGACGAACTCCGGGTCCACGATGGCCATGTCCGGGGTCAGGGCGTAGTCCGCGATGGGATATTTCATGCCCGTTACGTCGTCGGTGATGACCGTAAACGGCGTGACCTCGGAGCCCGTACCCGAGGTGGTGGGGATGGCCACCATGATCGCCTTTTTCCCCATGTCCGGGAAGGCGCAGATGCGCTTGCGGATATCCATGAAGCGCATGGCGATTTCCTCGAACTTGAGGTCGGGATGCTCGTACATGAGCCACATGATCTTGGCCGCGTCCATGGGCGAACCGCCGCCGAGCGAGATGAACACGTCGGGCTGGAAGGAACGGATGGAGTCCAGGGCCGCGTAGGTGCCCGCGAGGTCCGGGTCGGGCTTGACCTCGCTGAAGACGCGGTACTGGATGCCGAGCTTTTCCAGGATGGAGGTCACGGTGGTCACATGCCCCATGGCCTCCATGGTCTTGTCCGTGACGACAAAGGCCCGTTTCCTGGTCTTGATTTCCTCCAGCCCAAGGCGCACCGCGCCCATCTTGAAATAGATCTTGGGCGGCACCCTGAACCACAGCATGTTTTCCCGCCTCTCGGCCACGGTTTTGACGTTCATCAGATGCTTCACCCCGATGTTTTCGCTCACGGAATTGCCGCCCCAGGAGCCGCAGCCAAGGGTCAGGGAGGGGGCCAGCCGGAAGTTGTAGACGTCGCCGATGGCCCCCTGGGACGAGGGCATGTTGATCAGGGTGCGGCCCGTGGTCAAAACCCGCTGAAAGAGCCGGATGCGATCCGCGTTGGTCTCGTTGGTGTAGAGCACCGAGGTGTGCCCGGCCCCGCCCAGGACGATCAACTCCTGGGCCATGTCCACGGCCTGCGTAAACGTCTTGGCCCGGTAGAAACCCAGAACCGGGGAGAGCTTTTCATGGGCGAAGGGATCGGCGGCGTCGATGGCCTCGCGCTCGGCGATGAGGATCTTCACCGCCGGGTCCACGGCAAAGCCGGCCATTTCGGCGATTTTTGCCGCCGACTGGCCCACGATGGCCGCATTGAGATGGCCGTCCGTGAAGATGGTCGCGGCCAGGGCGGCGCGCTGCTCTTCGCTGACGAACAGGCAGCCGCGCAGCACGAACTCGGCCTTGACCGCCTCGGCCACGCCCTCCTCCACGATCACCGACTGTTCCGAGGCGCAGATCATGCCGTTGTCGAAGGTCTTGCTCATGATCACCGAGCTGACCGACATCTTGATGTTGGCCGTGGTGTCGATGACCACCGGGGTGTTGCCCGCGCCCACGCCGATGGCCGGTTTGCCCGAGCTGTAGGCGGCGTGGACCATGCCGGGTCCGCCCGTGGCCAGGATCAGGTTCACCCCGGGGTGCTGCATGAGCAGTCGGCTGCGGTCGGCCGTGGGTTCGTCGATCCAGCCGATGATGTGTTCCGGGGCCCCGGCGGCCACGGCGGCCTCGAGGATGATCCGGGCGGCCTCGTTGGTGGAGCGCCAGGCCCGGGGATGGGGCGAAAAGATGATGCCGTTTCGGGTCTTGAGCGCCAGAAGCGACTTGAAGATGGCTGTGGAGGTGGGGTTGGTGGTGGGGATGATCCCGGCGATGATCCCGATGGGCGCGGCCACCTCGCGGTAGCCGTAGGCCGGGTCTTCCTCAATGACGCCGCAGGTTTTGACGTCTTTGTATTTGTTGTAGATGTATTCCGAGGCAAAGTGGTTTTTAATCACCTTGTCCTCGAAAATGCCCATGCCCGTCTCCGTGACCGCCAGCTTGGACAGCGGGATGCGGTTGGCGGCCGCCGCTGCGGCAGCGGCGTGGAACACGGCATCCACCCGGGCCTGGTCGAATTCGGCATAAAGGTGCTGGGCGGCACGGACCCGGGCCACGAGTTCGTCGATGTAGTCCTTGCTCATGAGCTCCCCATCCGGCCCTTGGGCCGGTGCGCGCATCGCTTGCATGGTTGTGTTTGCCAGGATTTGACGTTCACGACACGACCTTCCGCCAAGCCGCCCGGCACGGTGGCCCGCCTGGACGCCGCCTGTGGGACAAGACGCGATCCGGGAAACGTTCCAGTCTGTGTAGGCAACCATTGTTGCCGTCGTGAGTCAAGCCCGTCGTTATGCAAAAAATGACAGAAGAAGGGAGCGGAAAACGCTTTGTCGGGGAGTCTGCGTCAGGAGGACCAGGACGCGCCGCTGCGGCGGGGACCGGCGCAGAATCGCATGGCCAGTTCGTAGGCCAGATTGACGTCCTTCATGACCTCTTCGTCGCCGCCCAGGTCGGGGTGGAACATGCGGGCCATGCCCCGGTAGGCGTTTTTGATCTCCACGGGGGTGCAGGGATAGTCCAGGCACAGGATGTCGTAAGCGCACTTGAGGTTCATGCCCGAGTTGCGCGCGGCCTGGCGGCCGCGTTCCTGGCGCTCATCGTTATAGCGATGGCGGGAGGCGCCGTCGGGACGCACGTTTTCGCGGCGGGTGTCGTAGGCGTTGGAACTGTGGGAGGTACGGGATTGCCCGGGCCGCGAGGTCTGGCCAAAGCCCTCCCGCTGCCGCGATTGTCCGGCGGCTGTCCGGCCGTAGGGACCGGCGCCCGCCTGGCCGGCCTGGCCTGAAGCCCCGGCCGGGCCTGAGGCTGCGGACGGCCCGGTTCGGGCGGACTGGCCAGCCTGTCCCGTGGCGCTGAAATTTCCGGCCGTGTTCGACTTCCCGGAAAATCCGAAACGCGGGCCTCCGGGTTGGGAGCGACCGGCTGTCCCGTTGCTTCCGGCAGGGTCGGGTCCGGTTCCGGCTGTGGATCCGGCCGTCGCGCCGGGCCCCCGGCCGCCGGTGAACGTCCGATAGGGCGAACCCTTGCGTCCGGCGTCCCCGGTCTGGGCCCCGCCCCGGGACTGGCCAAAGGCCCCGGCGTTGCCGCCAGGCGCGGAGGCGCCCTGCTCGCGCGTAAAATCCTGCGGACGTCCGGCGCGTTGCCCTGTGGCGTCGCCCGCCGTGGCCTCCTGCCCGGGGGAGGTCCGCTCGAAGCGGGTGTGCCCCGGCCGGGGCCGCGCGGTTTTGGAATCCTGGGGGCGCGCCCCGAACCCGGTCGGGGAGGTCCGTGTGGTCCGGAAACCGCTCTTGGGACCGGGTTTTTCCGACCGCGTCCCGCTGCGGGCAAAATTTTTATATCCGACCCGGGCGGCGCGAAGATTCCGCAGAACCCCTTGCAGGTGATCCAGAATCTCCTGCAAAATGGTCTTGGTATGGCATAACTGTTTTTCCAGGGCCACCCAGTCGGTGGACGAAGCGGGGCCTCCCCGGGTGCGGCCGGAATCGGCCCTGGCCTGGGAGGAGTGCATGGACATCTCGGTCAGTTCCCCGACCCGCAGGTCTGGCCGGAACCGCCGGGCGACAAAGAAAAACGCCCCCTGAGACGGGTGTGTCCCGGGAGCGTCGGCCGTGCGCGGAAGTGCTGTTTCATTTCGTTTGATCAATCCAGGTTTTCACGGCCATTACCCAATTCGCAATGAAATGGCAAGCGGCCCCGGCAGGAGCCCCGGGGAGGGGCGTCCCCTGGTCACGGGCCTCTGGGTGATGACAGGCGATGCCGTTTTGGTGTAGGAATCCGGACGTCGCCCCTTCGGCGCCCTCGGCATCCGACGAATCCGCGACAAACGCCACCAGCGAAAGGACCATCCATGAAGCCCACCGACGCCGAAGTCGCCAAACCTTTTGTCGAAGCCACAAAGCATGTCCTGTCCATGATGGCCCAGCTCGACCCCTCCGCAGGCAAGCCCTATGTCAAAAAGGGCAGTTCCGCCACCGGGGATGTCTCGGCCGTGGTCGGCGTGACCGGCGACAAGCATGGCAGCATCTCCTTAAGCTTTTCCAAGAAATGCGCCATCGCCGTTGTCAAAAACATGCTTGGCGACGACATCGTGGACATCATCCAGGACGCCAAGGACGCCGTGGGCGAGGTGACCAACATGATCTCCGGCCAGGCCCGGGCGGGCCTCAGCCAGTTGGGGCTCAACCTGCAAGCCTCCACGCCCACGGTGATTTTCGGCGACAACCACACCATAAGCCACGTCTCCAGCGGCCCGGTCATCGCCATCCCCTTCTCCACGGAGTTCGGGGACTTCACGCTGGAATTCTGCTTCGAATAGCCCCGGGGACCGGCATCTCACCTCGAAGCGCACCCGCCCCGGGCGCATACCCAACCTGCGGCCGCCGGGCGGCACTTTCCGCGCTTCGTGAAGGCCGACGCACCGTGACACGACATCCGCTCCGACTTTTCACCTGCCTGCTGATTCCCTGCATCCTGGCCATGCTTGGCGCCGGGGCCATGGCCCAGATCGCCCCGGACCTCCCGGCCGCGTCCTCTCTTCTGCCGCCGGGACAAAACGCCGCGCCCAAGGCCGTCCCCGTGGTGCTGGAAACCTCGCTTTTCACCCTGCCGCCCGGCCCTGACGGGGGACGGCTGGCCGTTTTGCTGTTCACCCCGGCCCCGGGCTGGCACGCCTACGGGCACATGCCCGGCGACACCGGCCAGCCCGCCTCGGCCTCCCTGCGCCTTCTGCCCGCAAACGTCCCGCTGCCGGCCTATTTTCCCGAAGGACGCCAAAAGCCCGACCTCTTCGAGCCCGAAAAGACCGCCAACATCCACGATACCCCTACCCGGGTCTTCGTCCCCCTGCCGCCGGACGCCGCAAAGGGATCGCGCTTGGCCGGAACCCTGAACCTGTTTTTATGTTCCGCCACGAGCTGCTGGCCCGCCGCCCTGCCCGTGGATATGCCCCTGGACACGGCGACGGCCCCGCCTTCGGCTGAAACCCAGCCCTGGTGGCCGGAATTGGACGCCGCCAAGGCCGCCACGGCCAAGGTCGCGGCCATGGCCCAGGCAGCACCGGATGCGCCCACGGAGGCCCTCGCCCCGGCCCCTGCGGCGGCCACGGATACGACCGGGGAGTCCCCCGCCGCCCCGGCCCTGACCCCGCGCTCCCACACCCCCTCCCTGGAGGTGGCCGGGCTTGTGAAGGCGGCCCTTCTGGCCTTTCTGGCCGGGTTCATCCTCAACTTCATGCCCTGCGTGCTGCCGGTGGTCAGCCTGAAACTGAGCAGCCTTTTGGCCGTGTGCGGCCACGAAAACGCCGCCGCCCGGCACCGCATCCTGCGCGAGCACAACCTCTTTTTCGCCCTGGGGGTCATGGTCTACTTTCTGGCCCTGAGCCTGTTTCTCTGGCTGGCCGGGATGGCCTGGGGGCAGATCTTTCAGTCCACGGCCCTGACGCTGACCCTGACCGTGGTCCTTTTCGCCCTGACCATGAGCCTTTTCGGGGTGTTCCACCTGCCGGTGATCGACCTGAAGATGCCGGGCAAGGCCGCAGGGGATTCCCGCACCGGCGCGTTTCTGACCGGCGTGCTGGCCACGCTTCTGGCCACGCCGTGCAGCGGGCCGTTTCTGGGCGGCGTTCTGGCCTGGACGCTGCTGCAACCCCTGGCCACGGTCATGGCCGTGTTCACCTGCCTGGGGCTGGGCATGGCCCTGCCCTACATCCTTTTCGCCATCTGGCCGCAACTGGCCCGGTTCATGCCCCGGCCCGGAAACTGGATGGTGTCGCTGGAACAGGGGATGGGGTTCTTGCTGGCCGCCTCCTGCATCTATTTCCTGACCATCCTGCCCGCAGACAGGCTCGTGCCCGCGCTTTTGGCCCTGTGGACCACGGCCCTGGCCGCCTGGATCTGGGGCCGGTTCACCAACCTGTCCCAGTCCGGGCTGCACCGGTTCGTGGTGCGCGGGGCGGCGGTGCTCCTGGTGGTCGCCGTCACGGCCTTCGCCGCCGCCGACCGGGAACCGCCGCGTCTGGAATGGACGGCCTGGACCCCGGCCGAATTCGCGGCCCGGCACGGCCGGGAGAACCTTTTGGTGACCTTCACCGCCGACTGGTGCCCCACCTGCAAGCTTTTGGAGCGCACGGTGCTGGTCCCGGACACCCTGGGACCGCTGGTGGAAAAATACGGCCTGACGCTCATGAAGGCCGACCTGACCAGCCAGTCCCCCGAGGCCATGGCCCTGCTGGCCGCCCTGGGCAGCCGCTCCATCCCCCTGACCGCGCTCTTCCCGGCCGGGGCAGGGGCCTCGGCCCCTGTCGTGCTGCGCGACCTGTACACCGGCGCGGCCCTGGTCGAGGCCATGGACGAGGCCTTCGACGCCGCCACGCCGACCGAGGCGAAAAAACCGTCGCCCTAAGCCCCGCCTCCTGCGGAGAGAAGCCCTCGTCTTTCGACGGCGGGGGCATGGCCTTTCCCGCCGCCACAATCGAGATCGACGCCGTCGGCCTTTTCCGCCGACCGCGTTCCGGCAGCCCCCGATCAGCCCTCCCCCGTGGGCTCCTCATGGGTCAGGCAGTGCACCGCGCCGAAGCCCCAGGCCAGCTCTACGGCGTGAACGCCGTGTACGGCGCGGCTGGGAAAGCAGTCGGCCACAATCGACAGGGCCTTGCGGTCGCCCGGATCGTTGAAGGTGGGAACCAGCACCACGTGGTTGCCGATGTAGAAATTGGCGTAGCTGGCCGGGAGCCGCACCCCTTTGTAGACCAGGGGGGCGGGCATGGGCAGGTCGATGACCGTCAAATGCGCCCCGGACGCCAGCCGCGCCCCGAAAAGCCGTTCCCGGTTCTCCGCCAGGACGCGGTGGTTGACGTCGGACGGGTTGTCCTCGCGGCACAAGACCACCGTGTCCGGCCCCACGAAGCGGCAAAAATCGTCCACATGGCCGTGGGTGTCGTCCCCGGCGATGCCCCGACCCAGCCAGATGGTGTTTTCCACGCCAAGATGCGCGGCAAAGACCGCTTCATAGTCCGCACGCCTAAGGCCGGGATTGCGCACCTGGGTCGTCTGGTCCAGGAGGCATTCCTGCGTGGCTAAAAGGTCGCCCCGGCCGTTGCCGTCCACGGCCCCACCCTCCAGCACCACATGACGCCCCGCGATGGTCGGTTCCTCCACGGCAAGCCCCAGGTGTCCGGCCACCACGGGAGCGGCGGCGAGGTCTTTTCGATGGTTGGGATATTTGCCCCAGCCGTTGAAGGCGAAGCGTACGGCGGTCAGGGGCGTAGCCGGTGCGTTCGACGTCCGCACGAAAAAGGGCAGGATGTCCCGGGTCCAGTTGCGGTCCAGGTCCATGGGGACGAACTCGACGTGCGACATGTCCGCGCCCGAATCCATGAGCATGCGGACGGCCTCGGCCCGGCGGCCGTCGCTTACGACGAAAAGCCGCACGGTCTGGGAGCGGGACAAAAGGCGGATCATCTCCACAAAGGCCCATTTGACGGCGGCGAACTTGCCCGGCCAGTCGTTTGGGTTGTGGGGCCAGCCGAGCCAGACCGCGCGTTGCGGGTCGAATTCGGCGGGCAGGCGTTTGGCGTTGGTCATGGCGTTCTCTCGTCATCCAAAAATGAAAGGGCGTGTTGGTTTGGTTGGTTGGCCGGGCGTCGGGGAGGGGCCGCAGGCCCCTCCCCGACGCTCCTCTACAGCGGCCGCACCGCCACGCGGCTACCGGCCTCCAGCCCTTCGCAGGCGGCGTCGATGGCCACCAGGCCGTCGGCGTCGAGGAGGGTCTTGAGCAGTCCCGAGCGTCCGAGCACGGGATGCGCCAGGGGGATGTCGCCGCCGACGTATTCCAGGCGCACCCGGACGTGGTCTTCGCGGCCCGGTTTCGAGGCCAGATTGCGGGCCAGGGTGGCCGGAAAGGTGAAGGGTTTGCGGGTGAGCGCGTGAGGGTCGCCCATGAGGCGTTCGACCAGGGGTTTGCCGAAAAGGGTCATGACCACCTGGGCGGAGGTGACCTGTCCGGGCAATCCGATGACGGGTTTGAGCCCCACGCGGGCCAGAATGGTGGGTTTGCCGGGGCTTACGGCCACGCCGTGGGCCAGGATCTCCGAATCGTGCAGGGCGGCCAGGGCGGCCAGGGTGAAGTCGCGCGCGCCCACGGAGCTGCCGCCGGACACGAGCACGGCGTCGCTGTCGGCCACGGCCAGGGCCAGGGCGGCGTGAATGGCCTGCTGGTCGTCGGGCACAAGCCCAAGCGCAACGGGCTTGGCCCCGAAATCGCGCAACAGGGCGCACAGGGCATGGGTGTTGACGTCGCGGATGCCCCCCGGCGGCGGCGTGGCATGGATGGGCGTCAGTTCGTCGCCGGTGGACAGGACGGCCACCCGGGGCCGGGCGCCGACGGCTGGGCAGGTAACCCCCAGGGCGGCCAGAAGGCCGATCTCCTGGGCGCGCAACCGGCGTCCGGCGGGCAGGGCCACGACGCCGACGCGGGCGTCGTCGCCTCGGTGCATGACATGGTCGCCCGGGGCCGCGAACTTGCGAAACTCCACAACGCCCGCGCCCATGTCAAAGGTATGCTCGACCATGACCACGGCGTCGGCCCCTTCGGGGAGCATGCCGCCGGTGACGATGCGGGCGCAGGTTCCCGGAGGCAGGGGAGCGGAAGGGATGACGCCGATGGGCACGTCCATGGCGCAGTCCAGGTAGGCGGGGTTGGCCTCCCCGGCCCCGAAGACGTCGGCGGCGCGCACGGCATAGCCGTCCATGGCCGCGCGGGAACGCGGCGGCACGTCCTCGGCGGCCACCACGTCCCGGGCCAGAAATCGCCCCCGGGCGGCGTCGAGCTCCACGGTTTCGGCGGCAAGCGGCGGGAACTGGCCCAGAAGCTCCAGAAACCGGGCCGGGGAGACGACGCGGAAAAAATCTTTGTTCATGGGAAGATCCCTGTGGGCTGTGGCCTGTGCAGCAGATCCGCGACATGAGCCAGGGCCTTTTCGATCTGGGGGGCGCTGGCGAAGCGCCGGGCGTTGTCCTGGCAGATTTTCGAAGGCACGCCAAGGGCCTCGCGCACGGCCCCGGGCAGTTCATCCGGAACGGTAAACAACACGCCGCCCCGGCCCAGGGTTTCCCGGCAGGCCCCCCGATCCAGGGCGGCCACGGGAATGCCGTTTACGTTGGCCTCCACGATGACCCGGCCGAAGGTTTCCTCGAACAGGGAGGCCACCACCAGGCAGGCCGTATGGGCATAGATGGGCCGCATGTCCGAGGCGTACCCAACATGCCGCACGGTGTTGCAGGCCGCCAACCGCGTTTCCCGGCCCGGCTCGAGGGGGCCGCAGATCAGGCAGGGACGTCCCAGCCGGGGGGCCTGCTCCAAAAAGAGGTCCACCCCTTTATGAGCCAGACCACTGGCCAGGGTGATGAACATCCGGGGCGACGCGCTCGGGACGGATGCCGCAAGATAGTCCTGTTCCTCAATGATCGGAAAAACCACCTCGGCCCGGATGCCGGAGAGTTCGCGCAGACGTCGTTTCATGTAGACGCTGTTGGCCACCACCATGTCGGCCCGCTTCAGGGCGGACAGGTTGGCGGCGTAGTCGATGCTGCAGCCTTCGAAACACGCCTGGGGGGCATAGCCGATCAGATCCACCACGAACAGGCAGGTGCGCAGATTCCGGGCGAAGGCGCACTCCAGCACCTCCGTGCTGCCCCAGCCCTGGGTGATGACCAGGTCCGGGCGCGTCCAGTCCATGAGCTTTGCGGCCTCGGCCGCGAAATCCCGCACGACGCTGGCGAAAAAGGGCTCGCCGTCCACGGTGTGGGGCTGCCCGCCCGGCCGCAGCGCATTGACCGAGGTCACGTCGTATCCGGCCCGGGCCAGGGCCCGCAACAGGGGGACCATGCTCAGGCTGGCCCCGCCCACGGCCGGGAACAGATCCCGGGCGGCGAAGAGCAGGCGTCCTTGTGCGGGTCTGGCCATGATCCTCCCGGATATCAGGAAGGCGGCGTGCGGCCAAGCAGCAGATGGGCGCACAGGGCCGCGCCGAAAAGCCCCATGTCGTGACGCCGGGCCAGGGACACCGGAATCGTGGATAAAAAACCGGCCATGGAGGGTGAATCGACGAATTCCTGGGCAAAACGCGGATGTGTGACCAGGAAAGGATTTTTGGCGGCCACGCCGCCGCTCAGGTACATCCCGCCCCCGGCCAGGACCGTCAGGGCATAATCCCGGGCCGCGCGGCCATAGAAGCCCGCAAACCAGGCCACGGTTTCGCTCTCCGGGGTGAGTTCCGCCGCCACCTCGGCCGGGGACAGGTCACGGCCGGTCAGGTAGCGGTGGACGAGCGACAGGCCAAGCCCCGACAGCACCACGTCGCCCCGGGGGTAGGGTTCGCCCGTGACCTCGGCCACAAGCCGTAGATAGTCCTGTTCCTCGCGGCGAAAAAAGCGTGAGGCATGGCCGCCCTCGGCCGAAAGCACCTGATGCCCGCCGCCCGCCAGGGGCACCAGGGCGGCCATGCCGAGCCCGGTACCCGCGCCCATGACCCCGCGCACCTTGCCCGGGTTGAAGTAGCCGGGCAGGATTGACAGGGACTGTTCCGCGAGCGGCGTACGAAAGGCCTGGGCCTGGGCCGCAAAATCGTTGACCAGGGCTGCATTTTTGAGCCCGAAGCGCGGGCCGTCGCGATCCAGGTCCATGTCCCAGGCGATGTTGGCGAAGGTGCAGTGCTGCGCCGAGGCCGTGCCCATGACGCCCACCGGCCCGGACATGGGGCCGGGAACGGCGAAGACCGCCGCGTCGGCATCGGCTGGTCGCAAGGGGAAATCAGCCCCGCCCAGGGCCGCCAGCATATCCGCAAAACACACCGCTTCGCGGGTGGACAGCCAAAGATTATGAGCCTGTTCGATGCGCCCGTCAGGATACGACAGGAAATGGCCGAAACGGCTGTTGGTGCCGCCGATGTCTGCGGCCAGAAGGTGCCTGACGCCGCCGTCCTTCTCCACCGTCATGTCGCCTCCCTGTTGCGGACGCCAACGGCCCGCCAAAAAACGATATCCGGCCTTGATGCCGCACGCGATTGCGGATACCTCAAGGCCGCCGCCCGAAAGCATGCCCGGCGGCCATGGATGCGTCATGACCGATTCGTGGCGGTCATGCTAACACAGCGCCATCGGAAAGAAAAACCCGGGAAAAGGCCCGACCATGACCGATATCCCCGCCTTTTTCGCCGCCGGAGCGGCGCTCGGGGCCAGCGCCGGGTTCTCCCCGGGGCCCCTTTTGACCCTGGTCATGGCCCAGACCCTGGCCCATGGGCCGCGCGAGGGCGTCAAGGTGGCCATGGCCCCCTTGCTCACCGACATCCCCATGCTCGCGGCATCCCTTTTGGCCCTGTCCTTCGTACAGGACCGCCCCGCCATCCTGGGCGCGCTGTCCCTGGCCGGGGCCGCCGTGGTGGCGTTCTACGGCTGGGAATGCCTGCGCGCCCGGCCCCTCTCCCTGCCGGATATCCGCGTCGCGCCTGGGTCGCTCAAAAAAGGCGTCATCGCCAACTTTTTAAATCCCCACCCCTATGTCTTCTGGGCCACCGTGGGCGCGCCTGCCACCCTGGCCGCAGCCCGCTCCCCGGGAGGCCTCGCCGCCGCAGCCGCGTTCCTCGGCGGCTTCTACCTGTGCCTGGTGGGGGCCAAGGTCTGCGCGGCGCTTGTGACCGGCCGCTTCCGCGCCTTTCTGGGCAGCCGGGGCTACGCCCTGCTCATGCGGCTTCTGGGGCTGGCCCTTTTCGCCTTCGCCGCGCTTTTCGTGCGCGACGCCGGGCAGTTCTTCGGACTCGTCCCCTGACCCCGCGCCAAGCGTTCCCCTGCGCCTTCCGCCAGCCTTGAGCTATGCCGTGAATGGCCATATAACATCACCCATTCGTACAGACCCGCCAGGCAAGGAGACCCCATGACCGCGCCCTTCACCGCCGGACTCATTCAAATGGCCCCGGCCAAAACCAAGGCCGCGTCCCTGGCCAAGGCCGCCACCCTCATCCATGAGGCCGCAGCCTGCGGGGCCAATGTGGTCTGCCTGCCGGAACTCTTCACCACGCCGTACTTCTGCCGTACCCAGGACCATGCCGCCTTCGACCTGGCCGAGCCCATCCCCGGTCCCACCACCCAGGCCATGGCCAAGGCCGCCCGGGACAACGACGTCACCGTCATCGCCCCGCTCTTCGAACGCCGCGGCCCGGGGCTGTATCACAACTCCCTGGCCGTCATCGGCCCCGAGGGCGAGATGACCGGCATCTATCGCAAAATGCACATCCCCCACGACCCGGGCTTTGAGGAAAAATTCTACTTCACGCCCGGCGACCTGGGGTTTCGGGCCTTCCCCACCCCGAACGGCACAATCGGCGCGCTCATCTGCTGGGACCAGTGGTTCCCCGAGGCCGCCCGGGCCACGGCCCTTCTCGGCGCGATCATGCTCTTCTACCCCACGGCCATCGGCTGGCATCCCTCGGAAAAGGCCGAATTCGGGGAAACCCAGCGCGATGCCTGGATGACCGTGCAACGCAGCCACGCCATCACAAACGGCCTCTACGTGGCCGCCGTCAACCGCGTGGGCGTCGAGGGCAAGGGCAAGGCCTACGCCGGAAGCCTGGAATTCTGGGGATCGTCGTTTGTGGCCGACCCCATGGGCCGGATCATCGCCCAGGCCCCCGTCGACGCCGAGACCATCCTCACCGCAGACATAGACCCCGCCCTGGCGGAACAGACCCGCCGCCATTGGCCGTTTCTGCGCGACCGCCGCGTGGATGCCTACGACGGGCTGACGGAGCTGTGGGGAGAATGAGTGCGTCGGGGAGTGGCCTGCGGCCCCTCCCCGTACCCCTCCCCGCCCGGGGGGAATCATTCCCCCCGACCCCCCCGAATACATGAACCATACTCCCGGGATACCACTATGAAGCGTAATATTTATCTCAAGATGATTCCGCTGGAAGAGGCTGTCGCGCGCGCCAAAAACGCCCTGGACCGCCAGTCCCTGGTCGGCGTCGAGACCATCGCGGTGGAACGCGCTACAGGCCGCGTCACCGCCGAACCGGTCATCGCCCGCTATTCTTCGCCCACCTTCCACGGCGCGGCCATGGACGGCATCGCCGTGCGGGCCGCGTCCACCTTCGCCGCCCGCGAGGGCGCACCCGTGCGCCTGGCCCCCGGCCGCGACTTCGCCTTCGTCAATACCGGCAACCGCCTGCCGGACGGCATGGACGCCGTGATCATGATCGAAAACGTGGTCATGGACGGCGACACCACCGCCATCGAGGCCCCGGCCGCGCCCTGGTCGCACGTCCGGCGCATCGGCGAGGACATCGTGGCCACCGAAATGATCCTGCCGCGCCATCGCCGCATCACCCCCTACGACGTGGGGGCGCTTTTGTCCTGCGGGGTCTACGACATCGCGGTCTACGAGACGGTGCGCATCGCCATCATCCCCACCGGCGACGAGATCATGGACTTTACCTTGCGCCCCGAACCGGGGCCGGGGCAGGTGGTGGAGAGCAATTCCATGATGCTGTGCGCCCTGGCCGAATCGTTGGGATTTTCCGCCCGCCGCCTGCCGCCCGTGCCCGACGACCCCGAGGCCCTGGCTGCGGCCTTCGAGTCGGCGCTCTCCTCGGACGTCCACGCCGTGGTGCTGGTGGCCGGATCGTCGGCCGGGAGCAAGGATTTCTCCCGCTCCACCATCGCCCGCTTCGGCGAGGTGTTGGTGCATGGCGTGTCGGCCATGCCGGGCAAGCCGTCGATTCTGGGCGTGTGCCGGGGCAAGCTGGCCGTGGGCGCGCCGGGCTATCCGGTCAGCGCCGTGGTCTGCTTCGAGGAGCTTTTGAGCCCCGTGTGCGCCTGGCTGGGCCGCGCCGCCCCCACATGCCGCCAGACCATCCCGGTGCGGCTGGCCCGGGCCATGCCGTCCCGGCTGGGACTTGTGGAATTCGTGCGGCTGGCCGTGGGCCGGGTGGGTGAAACCTATGTCGGCCTGCCGCTTGGGCGCGGGGCGGGCATGATGACCACCCTGACCAAGGCCCAGGCCGTAACCCGCATCCCGGCCGACGCCGAGGGCGTGGAGGCCGGAAAAATGGTCCGCGCCGAACTTCTGGTGGAGTCCGACGACCTGGACCGGACGCTGGTGGCCGTGGGCAGCCACGACAACACCCTGGACATCCTGGCGGACATGCTCATGCGCCAGGACGAACCGGTGCGGCTGGCGTCGAGCCATGTGGGCAGCATGGGGGGACTTACGGCGCTCAAATCCGGCGCGGCCCTGCTGGCCGGATCGCACCTGTTCGATCCGGAGACGGGCGACTTCAATTTCCCGTTTTTGGCCAAACACCTGCCGGGCATGGATCTGGTGGCCGTGAACCTGGCCCTGCGGCATCAGGGATTCATCGTCGCCCCGGGCAACCCCAAGGGCATCCGGGGCGTGGCCGAGCTTGCCCGGCCCGGGGTGCGCTTCGTGAACCGGCAAAAGGGCGCGGGGACGCGGATTTTATTTGACCACCATCTGCGCGCAGCAGGCGTTGATCCCGGACAGGTGGCGGGCTACGGCCACGAGGAATTCACGCACATGGCCGTGGCCGTGAACGTGCAGACCGGCGCGGCGGATTGCGGCATGGGGGTCTATTCGGCGGCCAAGGCCCTGTCGCTGGATTTTCTGCCCGTGGCCCGGGAACGCTACGACCTGATCATTCCCCGGGCCTACCTGGACGATCCGAAAATCCAGGCGGTCCTGGCGGTCATCGGCACGGACGAGTTCAAGGCCCGGGTGGCGGCCCTGGGCGGCTACGAGACGCAGCTCACGGGCCGGTTCATGGCCCCGGGCATGGGGCTTGGGGAATAGGCGATAAAGGGGGGCGCGGCCCCGGGACGAAACTTTTCCCGGAGCCTTCTCCATCCGTCACCCGCCATTGACCGCCCCTTGCCCGGGCCTCTATACTCCGACTCCCGACAAACCCTTTCACCCTACCCGGCAGCCCCATGTTCGCCAGCCTCGAAACCCTGCACCCCACTGTCCAGGCCCTACTGGCCGGGTGTTTCACCTGGGGGGTGACTGCGCTTGGCGCGGCCCTGGTCTTTTTCACCAGGACCGTGAACAAGCTTTTGCTCGATCTCATGCTCGGCTTTGCCGGGGGCGTGATGGTCGCGGCCAGCTTCTGGTCGCTTCTGGCCCCGGCCATCGAGATGTCCGACGGGTCGTTTCTTCCGGCCGTGATCGGGTTTCTGGGCGGGGGCCTGTTTTTGCGCTTGGTGGATTATGTCCTGCCCCACCTGCACCTGAACATGCCGCTCAAAAAGGCCGAGGGCATCCACACCACCTGGCGTCGGAGCGTGCTTTTGGTTTTGGCCATCACCCTGCACAACATCCCCGAGGGCCTGGCCGTGGGCGTGGCTTTCGGCGGCGCTGCGGCCGGGCTGCCCTCGGCCTCCCTGGCCGGGGCCGTGGCCCTGGCCCTGGGCATCGGCCTGCAGAACTTCCCCGAGGGGCTGGCTGTGTCCGCTCCCCTTCGCCGGGAGGGCTTTTCCCGCTTCAAAAGCTTCTGGTACGGCCAGATGTCCGGGATCGTGGAACCGGTCTTCGCGGTGATCGGGGCCGCGGTGGTGATGGTGGCTCGCCCGATTCTGCCCTATGCCCTGGCCTTCGCCGCCGGGGCCATGATCTTTGTGGTGGTGGAGGAGGTGGTGCCCGAGTCCCAGGCCGGGGGCAACGCCGACCTGGCCACCCTGGCCTTTCTTGGCGGATTTGCGGTCATGATGGGCCTGGATGTGGGGCTTGGCTGACGGCGCGGCCGCGCGCGCTTTTTCGATGAACGGCCTGCGGCTTTTCGACTTCTGCGCGCGGGGGAATCCTGCAGAATACGGATTGAAGGATTGCGAATCATGGATTGGAAGCTTTTGGCGACAACCTTCGCCACGCTGTTCGTGGCCGAACTGGGCGACAAGACGCAGCTGGCCTGTGTCCTTTTGGCGGCCGACTCCAAAAAGCCCTGGACCGTGTTTCTGGGGTCTTCCCTGGCCCTGGTGTCCGTCAGCCTCATCGGCGTCCTGTTCGCCAGCCTCATCTGCCAGTACATCTCCCCGGTGATCATGAAGAAAGTCGCGGCCGTGGGCTTTGTGATCATGGGCACGCTCATCTACTTCGACAAACTGTGAGGCGGACATGAACGACGACGCCCTGACCCTGGATCTGCGGGACAAATGCTGAGGGCTTGGCATGGAGATAGGTTGGTATCTCCGCTTATCCCGAAGTAAACGGCTGGAATTTCTGACGAAGAAGGATGCTCTGGCGATCCTGGAGGATCAGGTGGCCACGGTGTCCGGCTGGAAGCTTGCGGTGACCGAGGCCGACGATCACCTTGTGGGGGTCTTCACGCGCGTCTAGCATTGCGCCCGGGCGATGCGCGTATCCTGTCTGAACGGTAGACTCTTTTGAACAGCGGTTGTTTTCCAAGAAAAATACGGAGGTTCTTTTCCGGACCCCCGCTTCAGTCCCCCTGCACCAACCCGCTATGATCCAGATCGACCGCCCGCGCCTTGTGAGGCCCACATGATCAGATGGTAGCCCCGGGAGCCGATATTCTGGATGATCTCCTGGTATTTCGAGGCGATGGCTGGCGTTTCTTCCTCTTTTCCCCGTGACATGCGCAAGAACTTGACCTTGCCCAGTTCCTCCCGAATCCCCTCCGGAATGGCGTCAAGCCCGTCGCGTTCCCGCAAAAACAGATAGGTGGTGGGACTTTTCCGGCTTTGGTGAATGGCAAACTGCATGGCGTTCTCCCCAGACCCGCTTAGTCCTTGCCTGTCGCGTCTTCACGCGGCGCAACGAGATCCTGCGTGACGAAATGTCCCAGTTCTGCCTGTCCGTCGCCGGTCAGGACGGCCGTGGAGTCGGTTTCCGTGCTCCCCGTGACCTTGGCCCGGCCAACGGTCAGACCGGCCTCGTTTTGCACGCATACCAAAGCGCCCGGCAAAACCCCGTGATCCCTCCCCAGCCCGAACGATATCTGGAGCCCCTCGGGGGAGCGCTTGATCATATATATTTCGGCTTTTCCTCTTGCGGCCATGTCCCGCTCCATTTTTTTGGCAAGAAAAAAGACCGTCAATCCGCACAGTATCGCCAGCGGAAAAAGGCTGGCTGCGGCGGCGTACGGATGAAATCCCACATAGCGCATGACATAGGCGGCGGCGTTGGCGCGCTTGCTTGGCGCGTCGGCATAGACCCGGAAAGTGAACGTCAGGGCGGCGTGGGGTTTTTCCTCTTTTTCCCCGCGCACGGTCACCATGTACTTTCCGGCTGCGGCGTTTTGCGCCGCAGTGGCCTCGCCCTTCCACATGAAACCGCCCATCCAAAACCCCTTGTATGTCGATTCGGGGCGAAACTGTATGGTCTCAAGCGGTCCTTCAATGATCAGGTCTTTGATATCCGTCGCATCCGGGGGCATGTGGCCGCTTACCACCATGGATTCTCCCGGAAGCAAATCGAAGGTGTTGAATTCCTGCCGCAGTTGCGAGGTCAGTCCGTCGATGACGCACAGGACGATGATGGCCATGCACAGTCCGCCGATCCGGCTCGCAACGTTTCGCAGGGTTCCAACCGTTTTTTCGTTCATGATTGCGTCGATTCCGCCTGGGTCTGTTTTTCGCGCAGAAGCCGCACGGAAACATATCCCGCGATCATGGTGGGCACAAGCATGGAAAAGAAGCTTTTCATGAACGTTGGAGTAAATACGTCGGGGTTGGCTTTGGCCAGATACATGGCCACGCACAGCTCGGCCAGCATCAGGACATCCACCGCGATCACGACGATTTTCTGCCTGGTGTTGAGTTCGTGAGCGGGAAGCTTGTTTTCGTCGTTCATGGCGTCCTCCGTTTTATTTCCCTGTGTGTGGTCCGCCCGGCCAATATCGGCGATGCCGGGCGGACCATTCGAGGGGGGGGTTACTTCTTGAAGATGTCGGTCTTGCTGATGTTCATGAAACGCAGGGCCTTGCCGTCTTCCTTGTAGTAAATGCGCACTTCATCGCCCGCATCCCACTCGGCGTCGGGATACTTCATGAACTCGTCGCCCACCTGCACCACCACATACAGCTTCTGCCGACCGGAATAAATGGTGATGGTCTTCTTGTCCTTGTCCACGGCGGGCAACTTCTTGTCCTTGACCAGGGGATCGTCGCGACCCACGCCGTCCTTTTTCTCGACCAACTTGAACGGGACATGCACGAAGTTCTGGATGGCCCCGTCGTAAAAGGTGATCTCACTCTTTTCCATGTCCAGCTTCATCCGTCCGCCGGCCTTGGGCTCCGGACCCATTTCACTGGGGTCCGTGGGCAGGGAATAGGTCAGAGGCGGCAGATACGAGTAGTCCGGGTTAAGCGTATCTATCTTCTTGTCACGGATGATCGTGACCATCTTTTTTTCCTTGTCAAAGGCCACAACCCGCCCCTGATCCACCTTGCCGTACTCTCCGCAGCCCAGGATGAACATCACCGGGAGGGCGAGGAGCAGGTTCAACCACATGCGTCTCATGGAATCCTCCTTGTCGCTTCTTTGTTGTCCGCGTATCGCCGTCCCGCTAACCCCGGGCCTTCTTGGCCGCGATCTCCCGCTTGGCGCCCTGCACCATCCTGATGGTGATGTAGGCCGACAGGGCCACAACCAGACCGTTGACCAGCCAAACCGCCAGGATATCCGTGGTGGCCTTGGTACCCGCGATGTAGTCCGGGATGAGCTTGAGGACGATGGACACGATGCAGCCGATGACTGCCGTGCCGAAAGCGATACGGATGCCGTAGCCCTTGATGTACTTGGTGGCCACGGAGCCGACCTGGGCGCCCACGGACGCGCCGACCAGCATGATAAGGGCGGCCACGAGCTCGGTGCGGCCCTTATAGGTGAAGGAACCGGCGCCGTAGAGGCCGGAGATCATGACCTCGAAAAGGTCGGTGCCCACAGCCACGTGGGTCGGGCAGCCGAGGAGATAGATCAGGGACGGCATGCGGATAAGTCCGCCGCCGATGCCCAGGATGCCGGCCAGCCAGCCAGTAAGGAAGGACACGAAGATGGGCAGCCAGGCCGAGCAGTAGATGCCCGCGACGTTCAGATGCACCATGGGCGGGATCTTGATCTTGTGCAGGGTCTTGTGCCACTCGATGCCCGTCGCCTTCTCATCCACCTTCTGCCCGGACGCCAGGGCGGCCCGGTCCTTGGCCCGGCGCTTGGCCACGTCGTGGAAGACCAGCCAGGCGATAAAGGTAAGCAGGGCCAGGTACCCATACCGGACGACCTTGTCCACGCTGCCTATCCGCTCCAGCCACATGATCATCTGGGCCCCGACCTCGAAACCCCCGACGGTGCCAACGATCATGATCACGCCGAGCTTGTAGTCCACGTTGCCGAACTTGCCGTGCCGCATGGTGGAAATAAGCGATTTTCCTGCCATGTGCGCGATGTCCGTGCCGATGGCGAAGGCCATGGGGAACCCCAGGATGTTGAGGCCAGGAGTGACCATCCACGCCCCGCCCATCCCGAAGAAGCCGCCGATGATGCCCACGCCCACGCCGAGGATGATAAGCCCCGGCCAGAATATGGTCACGCCCGAAATGGGCATGAGGATGTATAACCAGTCCATTCTGTTGCTCCTTTCCTCTTGTTCTCTCGTTTCCAGATTGGTTTGGCCTGGGGCCGCGCCGTAGTGGATGACGGGTATCGGCCTAGTGTTCCGCCAGATCGCGGGACTTGAGGTCGATGCCGACGAAGTGCATCACGATGTCCGCCAACACGCCGAAGATCACGCCCACGGTGGGGATGATGATGATGGTCAGGATCGTGAAATAGAGGTGGCTCTCGTTGTACAGATTGGACCACCAGGCCATGATGCCGGACAGCTTGCGGGTGTCGGCCACGATGACGATGCCCGCGCCGCCGCCCCCGGCCGCGAACGCGGCCATGGGCATGAGCAGAAACATCGCCGTCACCGCCACGATCATCTTTTTCCACAATGCCTTCATGGAACTCTCCTCCTTGGGGATTGCAAACCGAAACGCCTACCGCACCACCAAAACCGAGCACGGAGCATGCGCCACCACCTTGGAGGCCACGCTGCCGATCAGAAATCTGTCCAGCCCCTTCTTGGTCCGGTTCCCAACGACCAGAAGGTCAATTTTATTGTCCTCGGCCATCTTGACGAGCAGATCCGCCGGGGAGACCCCCTGCTCCAAAAGCACCTTGGCCTCGACGCCCAGTTCCTTGGCCTTGGCCGCATACTTCGCCGCACCGACCTTGGCTGCTGCCAGGCTCTTCTCCGTAATGTTCGCCGACTCGCCCAGGTAGTCGCCGATATCCAAGAAGTCCTCGGCCACCACGGCGATGGTCAATTCGCCGCCGCTTTGCTTGGCAATCTCCACTGCTTTTTCCAGAATGCCCGCCGCGTGCCCGGAGAGATCAAGAGCCGCCATAATCTTCATCGTAAGCCCCTCCTGTATGAGTTTTTCCCGCCAACCGCTGGTGCGGATCGCAAACGCTGCCCCTTTATGAGCAACCTCTGTGCCACTTTTTTCACCACACTGATTTTACTGACTTTTAATAGCGCAAACCAAATCCCACTTGACAATCACGCCGAGCTTTGCGCAATAAGACCCTGGGTTGGCGCACATTGCGCCCATGACGCAACCGGCCATTGCCCGGAATTCCGGGGAGTTCGACAAACGCGCCAAAGGAGGCGGCCTCCATGCGCTTTCTGCGATATGAGGACAGTGAACCTGCGGCCCAGGCGTCGGCCTTTCTCTCCGACTGGAGCATCAGAAAAAAACTCCTGGTGACCATGATCCCGGCCGTGGTGTGCATCCTGGTGGTCACCGGCTATGCCAGCCATCTCCTTTTCACCCACTATTTCTCCATCGCCCTGGAGCGCAACGCCATCGTCCTGACCATGGCCCAGGCTCACGAAATCGAATCCCTGTTCGCCACCTGCCGCAACGAACTGTCCATCCTGGCCACAAAACACCTGGACAAGGCCTCGCTGGCCGAGTTCCTCAAAAGCCGCAACACGGTCTACGGCGGACGCTACCGGGAGGTGGTCTTTGCCGGGGTGGACCCCAGGGAACAGATCTATCTGCTCTGCAACCAGGGCGAACTCGTGGACATCCCCGTGGAATCGGCCGCGCTGATGAAAAACAGCCCCCTGATCATTCCCAAACGGGCCGGGGAGATGCAGCCGGGGGACGTCCTGCCGAGCGGTCCCATCGACCTGTTTTTCCCGCCCACGGTCAGCCTGCCGGGCGTTGGCAACCTGAGCCTGAGCGTCTTCCGGTTTTTCACCCCGGTGGTCAACCCGGACGGCGCCCTGCGCGGCTACCTGGTCCTGTCTCTGGACGCCCACGTCGCGCGCAACATCCTGTCGCTTTTCACTTCGCCCAAGTCGCCGCTCTACGGATTCCCGCGGGCCGCCGAAAACCGCTACAGCTTTTATTTCGACGACAAGGGCTGGATCCTCTTCCAATCCGAAAATGCGGACGAGCAGGACAAGGAGCTCTCTGTGGAATTGGCCAGGGCCGGACTCATCGGGGACCAGGGCCGCACCGGCTTCGAGGCCGGGTTCCGGCCTTCCCCGCAGCACCAGGAATACTGGCGGATGATGGAGGAGATTCGCGCCGGGCGCTCCGGGCTGGGCAGCGCCTTTGCGGAATTTTTCAATTCCAAATCCGTGGCCAGCGAACAATTTCTCGGTTTTGCCCCGGTGCGTTTCCCGGTAAAGACCGATGAACCCGGCGAGGTGATCGGCGGCATCATCTATGTGGACCGCAGCCTGCTACCCCGGGCCGCCGAATTCGGCCAGTTCAACGTCATGTTCGGCATCGGCGTGGCCTCCATGCTGGCCGTCTCGCTGCTCATTTATTTCCTCAGCCGGATCATCACCCGTCCCATCCTGCGGTTGGCCACAGAGGTCACGGCCATGCACGACGAAGGGCGGCTGCGGCGCATGGAGCTCCCCGAAAGCGACCACGAAACCTCTGTGCTCAAACGGTCCATCAATGACCTGATCGCCTCTTTGACCGCCAAGGACCAGGAGATACGGCGCAAGGAGGAATACCTGCGCACCGTGCAATCCCGTGAGACCGTGCGCCTGGACGGCGGTGCGCTGCTCGGCAAGGCGGGCGACATCCTGGGGTCCAGCCCGCCGATCACCGCCCTCTTGTCGCTGATCAGCAAGACCGCCGCCGCCGATGCCGACGTGCTGGTGGTGGGCGAGACGGGGACCGGCAAGGAACTGACGGCCGAGGCCATCCACAAGCAAAGCGCCAGGTCCGGCAAGCCGTTTATCTCCATCAACTGCGGCGCGCTGGATGAAAACCTGCTCATGGACGCCATCTTCGGCCACGTCAAAGGGGCCTTCTCCGAGGCCAAGTCCGACCGCAAGGGGGCCTTTCTGGCCGCCGACGGCGGCACCCTGCACCTGGACGAAATCGGCAACGCCTCGGTCAAGGTCCAGCAATCCCTGCTGCGGGCCCTGTCCGTGCGCCGCATCCGCCCCCTGGGCAGCGACACGGAGATCGATTTCGACGCCCGGGTCATCGCGGCAACCAACGTCAATCTGAAGGAGAAGGTCCAAAAGGGCGAATTCCGCGAAGACCTGTATTACCGGCTTCAGGTGCTGACCATCTCCACCCCGCCGTTGCGCGAACGCATGGAGGACATTCCCATCCTGGCCGGGCATTTCCTGCGCCAAGCCGCCGGGTTCACGGGCAAGGGGGAGGCCCACTTAAGCCGGGGCGCCCTGGAAAAACTCATGCGCCACGACTGGCCGGGAAACGTGCGCGAACTCAAAAACTGCCTGACCCGGGCCGTGGCCCTGGCCGAACGCGAGGTCATCTATGCCGAGGACATCAAGTTCGGGGACGAATGCCCGCGCCTTTTGCCCGATGACGTGGAAGAGTCCGCCGCCCCCGGCTTTTTCGCCGCAGACGCGCCAACCGGCGGGCACGACGCCTTCCCCGAAGCGATATCCGATTCGCCCCCCAGGGAGGCCGTGACGCCGCCACCCGCCGCCCCGCCCCGCAATCCCGACAGCACCCCGGCCCCGACGTCCGGGGGACGCTTGGCTGAACAGGGCCTCAACCCCAGGCAGCGCAAGGCCCTGGCTGGCCTGGGCCACCTTGCGGCCATCAGCAGACAGGATTATCAGGATGCGGCCGGGTCGGACGTTCCAGATCGCACCGCCCAGCATGATCTCAAGGAATTGGTGGAGAAAGGCTTTTTGCATAAATCCGGCCGGGGCCCATCCACCCGCTATCATCTCGCAAAGGGGCGCACGGACCTTGCGTGAAATGCGCAATCCGCTTTTCCCGCCACCGCAGCGGGAATTGCGCAAAAAATGGCGCGAAACTCCCCGCAGCGCGCAAGACGCGCCTCGGCGGGATCACGGGCGTCCCCGGCGGGTCGGATCCTTTTCCAGGTTTATATCACACCGGTTTGCAAGGAGAACGCGGCGTGAGGCATGATTTTCCCCGGCCCTCCGGGCTGGGCCCGGCCCGGCCCGGCCGGATCGTGGCCGCCCTGGCGCTTGTCGTGGCGCTCTGCTCCCCGGGTTGCGGCTTTTTTTCGTCGACGCCCACGCAAAAATCCCTTGGCGACTCCCTCGGGGCCAGGGTCGCGGACACGGCCCGGTCCCAGATCGGCGTCCGCTACCGCTACGGCGGCGACACCCCGGGAGAGGGATTCGACTGCTCAGGGCTTGTGCAGTGGGCCTTTGCCCAAAACGGGTTGCGCGTGCCGCGAACGGTCAGCGACCAGAGCCTGGCCGGCCGCCCGGTGCGATCCTCGGAACTGCTTCCGGGGGATCTGGTGTTTTTCAACACCACGTTCAAGCGCACGGAACTGCACGTGGGCATCGCCACGTCCCCGGGATATTTCGTCCACAGCCCCAGTTCCGGCGGGCGGGTGCGCGAGGCCCGCCTGTCCGATCCCTACTGGGCCTCGGTTTTTTCCAAGGCCCGGCGCGTCATCCCCTGACCACCCGCCGCCCCGGTTCCGTTTTGACATTGCGGAGCAAAAGGGCGTATCTTTCCCAGCACAATCCGGTTCGTCCCGCCTGACCCGGGGACGAGGCGCGCCCCCCGGGAATATCCCATGGAGAACGCCATGGATTCATCCCCCACCTGTCTCCCCCCTCCACACATCGGGCCGCGCCACGGCACGCCCCGACAGACGTCTGGCGTGATTTTTCCTCAATGGCGGCAGGTTGCCGCCTTCCTCCTGCTCTTGTGGGGGACGCCCCTGGCCCTCCCCGCCCCGGCCCTGGCCGACATCACTCTGCCCATCGGGTTTGTCATCGGCCTGACCGGACCCGGCGCGCCAGACGATTCGGACATCTGGAACGGGGCGCTTCTGGCCGTTGAGGAGATCAACGCCGCCACGCCAGACGGCCTACACATCGTCATGACCGCCCACGACACCCAAAACTCGCCGATTATGGCCAAATCCGCCACCAAACAGGCCATCGCCGCCGGGGCCGCCATCCTTTTGGCCCCGTCCTACAGCTCCCAGGCCCTGGAGGCCGCCAGGGCGGCCCAGGAGGCGGGCATCCCCATCATCTCCGTCATCGCCACCCACCCCGAGATCACGGCCGTCGGTGACAAGGTGTTTCGAATCTGCTTCGACGACAACGACCAGGCCGACGTCATGGCCGCCTTCGCCCGCACAGATCTTGCCGCCGCCACAGCGGCCATCCTCACGGACGTGACCAGCGCCTACGCCCTGGCCATGGCCGACGCGTTTCGCAAACGGTTCCTCGACCTGGGCGGGAAGGTGGTGGCGGAAATCGAATACAAGATGCAGCAGCGTCATTTCGACGAGGTGGTGAAGAAAGCGGCGCAGGCCAGGGCCGACGTGCTGTTCATGCCCGGTTACTGGCTCGATGCCTCCATCATGCTCAAGCAGATGCACGGGAAGGGCGTAACCGCCATCCCCCTGGCCGGTGACGGATGGGGAAGCTCGCGCTTCCAAAATCTCAGGGGCGACCTGCCCGCGCGGGGCTATTATACGGATCATTGGGCCGCGTTCATGGCCGACGAGATTTCGCGCCGGTTCTCCAGGGCATACGCCGCACGCTTCGGCCGCCAGCCGGTCGCCGGATCGGCCCTGGCCTACGATGCCGTGCATATGGCGGCCAAAGCGGCCTTGGCCGTTGGCGGCGCACAGCCCCAGGCCCTGGCCCAGGCCCTCGCAAACATGCGCGACGTCCCCGGGGTCACGGGGGCTTTGACCTTCACCCCGAAGGGAACCATCAAAAAAAGCGTCCACATCATGGAAATCAAAAACGGCAAGGCCAGCCTGCTGCGAACCGTCACCCCGGATGAGCCGCATGCGCAGGAGTAAACATTCCGCCGCCTGGGGGCGTGCGCCCCGTGCCGCCCTGGCTTGCCGCCTGCGGTGGCTTGTGTTCCTGGCCCTTTTGGCGGTCCTCGGGACGGGATGGGACCGGCAGCCCTGCCTCGCCGGGTCCGCGGGAGACCCCGTGCGCCTCGCGGCCATCTACGACGAAACCGGCGAGGCCTCCGTGGGTACGGCCAAACAGGATTTTCATGGCGCAGCCCTGGCCGTGGAGGCCCTCAACGCCTCGGGAGGGCTTTTGGGACGCCGGGTGGAGCTTGTCGCCCTCGACAACCACGGCACGCCCCTGGGCGCCCGGCACGCCGCCCTGCAGGCTGTCGAGGCAGGGGCGTTGGCCGTGCTCGGAGGCCCCTGGAGCGGCATGGCCACGGCCATGGCCGAGGTCTGCCAGCAGGCCCGGACGCCGTTTGTAGCCTCCATCGCCACCCATCCGGGCGTGACCCGGATCGGCGAATGGATCTTCCGCGTCTGCTACACCGACGACCAACAGGGGGAACTGCTGGCCCGCTTCGCCCGGTTCGGGCTGTCCGCCACGACCGCCGCCGTTCTGGTCAATGTGGGCAACGCCTACAGCCAGGGCCTGGCCGCCATCTTCTCCCAGGCGTTCATCGCCGCTGGCGGCCGGATCGTCTGCGAGCAGGGTTTTAAGTCCAACGACACGGACTATTCCGGCGAGCTTGCCGCAGTCGCCGCCGCCGCCCCGGATGTGGTCTTTTTGCCAAGCTATGCCCTGGAGTCCGGGCACATCGTGCGCCAGGCCGCGTCCATGGGCATCACCGCTCCCTTCCTGGGAGGAGACGGCTGGGGGCCGACCATGGTCGAAACCGGAAGAGGGGCCGTCAACGGCCACTTCTACACCACCCACTGGCATCCGGACGCCCCCCTCGCCGCCGGGAAGGACATCGCCCGGGCTTACCAGGAGGCCCACGGCCGCGACCCGGTCCAGCCCGACGCCATTTTGGCCTACGATGCGGTCATGGTTCTGGCCGACGCCATCCGCCGGGCGGGCAGCCTGGACCGCAACGCCATCCGGACGGCCCTGGAAAAGACACGGGATTTCCCCGGCGGCACAGGGAACATCACCTTCGACGCCGACCGCAACCCCATGGGCAAGGAGGTCAGCATCCTGCGTTTCGAAAACGGCCAAACCATCTTTTTCACCGCGTTCCGGTAAGGTCGGCGCAAACCATGCCACACCTCTTCGCCCTGCCCCTGCGCTCCAAGATCAATCTGGCCATCCTCTTAACCTTTACGGTGGTGGCCGTGATCTCAAGTTTTTTTCTCTCCGTCTACGCCGCGAACAGGCGGCAGGTCGCCCTGGACCATATCCAGGTTCTGCTGCAAAGCGTGGTGGCCCAGCGTTACGAATCCCTGGCCAACGAAATCTTCGCCCGCCAGGATCGGGCCGTGGCCGCCACCCTGGGGGAGATGATCAAGGTCCGGAACGTGCTGGGCGCGGCCGTCTATCTCCCGGATGGAACGGTCTTCGGTCTGGCCGGGCATGAGACCGCCGAGCCCTTGTCGCCGCAGGACCGGTCCGGCCTGGCCTCCGGGCCGAAGTTTCTCGATACCGCCATCGGCGGCAAACGCGTCCTGTGCTATGCCGAGGCCATTTCCATGATCGGTGAGGATGTGGGCTACGTGCGCATCGACTATTCCCCGGAACACCTGGACCGCCAGGGCCGGATCATGACCATGCTTTTCATCTCGGCCCTGGGCGTCAACCTCATGGTCATGCTGGGGCTTTTGCACTGGCTGCTGCGCCGGGCGGTGATCGGGCCGGTGAACCAGTTGCGCGGGGCCATGGAGCGGGTGCGGGGGGGACATCACGGCGAGACCGTGGAATTGGACACCGGCGACGAAATCGGCGGCATGGCCGGGGCATTCAACGCCATGTCCCTGACACTTCAGGAAAACGCCGCACGCATTGAGGCCGGAAGCAAACAGATCGAGGAGGCCAACCGGACCCTGGAGGCCAAGGTCCGCCAGCGCACCGCCGACCTGGAGTCGGCCAACGCCCGGCTCACCGACGAGATCCTGGAGCGGGAACGGGCCCGGGCCGAAAGCGCCCGCCTGCTCGATCTGCTCACGGCCACCATCGAGTCCACGGCCGAGGGCATCCTGGTGGTGGACACCAACCGGGACATCGTGGCCGTCAATCACCGGTTCCTGGAACTTTTCGGCCTTTCCCGGGACTGGTCCCTGCTGCCCACCCCCGAGGCCCGATTAGCCGCCACCGCCGGTCAGTCAAATGACCCGGCGGCCTTTTCGGCCCGCATGAACGAGTTGCTCGACAACCTGACCATGGAGGCCGTGGACGTGGTGGAGATGGCCGACGGCAGGCTGTTGGAGCGCCGGGCCAGAACCTACCGCATGGGGGGCAGGGTGTGCGGGCGTCTGTACACCTATCTGGACGTGACCGTGCGCACCCTGGCCGAAAAGCATCTGCGCGACGCCGTATCCGAACTTGAGGCCATCGTGGAGAACACCCTGGTGGGCATCGCGCTTATCCAAAACGGCGTGTGCCGCAAAATCAACCGCCGGGGGGCGGAGATCCTGGGCTATCTCCCCGAGGAACTGACCGGTAGGCGCCTCTCCCATATTTATACCTCCACGGAGGGCGGAACGGAGTTCGAGGCCCGCTATCAACAGGCGTTGCACCGCGACGGGGCCTTCCGCAGTGAAGAGGATGTCCGCCTCAAGGACGGCGGTACAGGCTGGGTGAGCATCTACGCCAAGTCCCTGGACCCCCTGCAACCGATGCGCGAGGTGATCTTCGCCTTCGACGACATCAGCCGCCAAAAACTGCTGGAGGGCAACCTGCGCGCGGCCAAGGACGCCGCCGAGGCTGGAACCAGGGCCAAGAGCCAGTTTCTGGCGGCCATGAGCCACGAGATCAGAACCCCCCTCAACGCCGTGGCGGGCATGACCGAGGCGGCCCTGGCCACCTCCCTGACCCCCGAGCAACGCGACTACCTGGGCGTGGTCAAAGACTCGGCCAGGCATCTGTTGGCCGTACTCAACGACATCCTCGACGTCTCCAAGATCGAGGCCGGACGGCTGACCCTGGAGCATATCGATTTCGATCTGCGCCGGATATTGGAGAGCGTACGCCGGGCCCTGACCGCCGAGGCCGCCCGCAAGGGCTTGGCCCTGACCCTGACCGTGGCCCCGGATGTGCCGGGATATCTGCGCGGAGATCCCGTGCGGCTGCGCCAGGTGATTTTCAATCTGGCCGGGAACGCCGTGAAGTTCACCCCGGCCGGCGAGGTGCGCATCGAGGTGGGGCGAGAACCCATGCCCTCGGGCGACGACGACCGTGTGCAACTCCGCTTTGCCGTCACCGACACGGGCATCGGCATCCCCGAGGACAAGCTCGAGGGCATTTTCCAGAAATTCACCCAGGCCACCTCCTCCATCACCCGAACCTACGGCGGGACCGGGCTTGGGCTGTCCATCTCCCGGCAGATCGTGGAACTCATGGGCGGCACTATCTCGGTCCGCTCCCGGCTCGGAGAGGGCAGCCGGTTCCAGTTCAGCATCGTTTTCCAGACCGGCAATCCCGACCTGGCCCAGGACGCCGACGAATCGCCCCAGGCCCTGCCCGACACCCGCCCCCTGCGGCTACTCCTGGTGGAGGACAACGCCTTAAACGCCCGGGTGGCCCTGCTCATGCTTTCCCGCCTGGGACACGACACGCTGCATGTCGAAGATGCCGAAAAGGCCTTTTCGGCCCTGGCCCGGGAGGACTTCGACGCCGTGCTCATGGACATCGAGATGCCGGACCTCGACGGTCTGGAGGCCACCCGGCGCATCCGCCGGGGCGGGCAGGGCCAGGGCCGGGTCAAAAGGCCGGAGACGCCCATCCTGGCCATGACCGCCCACGCCCTGCCCGAGATCCGCCAGGAATGCATCCAGGCGGGCATGGACGGCTTTCTGACCAAGCCCGTCTCCCAGACGGAACTGGCCCGGGCCCTGCACCGGGTGGCCGAACCCCGGCGCACCTTCTGGGAATCGCCCCCTCCCCCGGACGACCAGGGAGACGCCGCAACGCGCCAAGCGGCCCCGGACGGCCACAGCGCCCCGCCCGTCCTGGACAAGGCCTACGCCACCCGGCGCATGGGCATCGGGGACGAGGAATATCGCCTGATCCTAGCGGTGGGGGCCAAGGAGACCGTCCTTGGCCTGGCCACGGCCAGGACGGCCTTGGCGGAAGGCAATCTGGGAGCCCTGGCCCGGACGGCCCACACCCTCAAAAGCGCCACGGCCGCCATGGGGGCCTTGTCCTGCCGCGAGGCCGCCTCCCGCCTTGAGGAGACTGCCAGGGCCGGGGATGCGGCCAGGGCCGGGGAGGCCCTTTGCGAGTTGGACCGGGAGGCGGCCAAGGTCATGGCCGCCTGGCAGGAGATGACCGGCCCCCGGGATGCGGCCGTCGCAAATTCCACGGAAGACGGCGCCTGACCGAGCCGCCTCGTCCCTATCCCCCGAAATACCGCAGGGCGGCCACCGTGCCCATGCCTGCGGCCACGGCCCCGAAGAAGCTGCCCGTGCGCCAGGCGACCAGCACGGCCGGGATGCTGCCCAGGAGAAAGACGTTGCCCGGGGAAAGATCCAGTCCCCCCTGGGGGGCAAAAACGGACGGGAAAAGCAAGGCCGCCAGCACCGCCGCCGGGACAAACCCCAGAAACCGCACCATGGGCGGCGGCAGGGTGCGGCCGGACAAAAAGACCAGGGGCGCGGCCCGGGGCAGGTAGGTGGCCAGGGCCATGCAAAGGATGGTCAGGAAGACGTCGGTCTGATCAAGGCTTGCCATAGGGTTCCCAGGGCGGCCCCGGCCAGGGTGGCGGCCAGGACGCCGAAACGGTCCACGCCGAAAAGGGCCAGGGCCGTGGACAGGATTCCGGAAAAAAGGGCCACGGCCAGATGGGTGCGGGTCTTCACCTGACCAGCCAAAAGGGCGATGAACATGGCCGGCAGGGCGAAATCCAGGGCGATGGGCCGCACGTCGCCGATCTCAGCCCCGGCCACGGCCCCCAAAAAGGATCCCAGCACCCAGGCCGCCTGGGCCATGACCCCCACGGCCAACGTCTCGGCCCGGGAGAGCGGCCCCTGGCGCAGGGCCCCGGCGTGCAGGGCGAAGGTCTCGTCCGTCAGCTCAAAAGCCAGAAAGGACAGGTCGCGCCTGCGCCAGGTCCCAAGCGACGGCGACAGGGCGGCCGCAAACAGCAGGTGGCGCAGATTGACCACGAAGGTGGTCAGGACGATCCCGGCCATGGACGCCCCGGCGGCCAAAAGCCCCACGGCGATGAATTGGGCCGATCCGGCAAAGACCAAAACGGACATGGACAGGATGTTTTGCGTGGAGAGTCCGGCGTTTTTGGCCAAAACCCCATAGGCAAACCCCACGGGCACATAGCCCAAAATCACCGGGGCCACCCGGCAGGCCGCGCGCCACAGGAAGCCCCCCTTCGGGAGCCCCTTTTCCTGGCTCATTTCCGGGCCGTGCCCTTGAAAAAGGTGTAGTTGAAGGCGCCGTCCGGCTCGGCCGTGCGCAACAGGTCGGCCAGGCCCGCGTCGAAGGTCGCGGCGTCGGCCAGGCCCTCCTGCACGGCCGCCTGACGCGCCCCGGCCACCATGGGAACGATGATCTTGCGCACAAAGGAATCGGCCAAATCCGGCAGCGATCCGTCGGAATAAACCAGACGCGGCGAGACATGCACGTCCCCGAAGCCCGCCTCGGCCAACAGGGGATAGACCCGCCTGCCGATGAGGGAATCCCCGCCGAGCAGGGCCTGGGCCCGGACCAGGCCGTTCCAGGCCGTGCGCGCCGCCGGGGTCTCGGGATGGAAATAACAGGAGCCGTGATCGCCCTCGATGACCGTGATGCTTCCCCCGGTTTTGAGCACGCGCCGAAGCTCGACCAGCGCGGCCATGGGGTCCGGAAGATGCTCCAGGACAAAACAGACGAAGACGTGGTCGAAGGACTCGGCCGGAAAGGGCAGCCGGGTGATGTCGGCCTGCTGGAACCGCACGTTGCGGTATCCTGCCCCGGCCACGGCGGCCTCGGCCCGGGCCAGGGAATCAGGCGAGATGTCCACGCTTATGATCTCCGCGTCCGGGCTTTTTTCAGCCAGGATCACGGTCTGGGCCCCCACCCCGCATCCGGCCTCCAGGACCGTGGCGCCCGGGGGATAGCCCGTGTCGTGGTGCAAAAGCCCGGCCAGGCCGCCAGCCTGGTCCAGGAGGCGTTCGGCCTCCCGCTTGCCGTAGCCGTGAACGTATCCGGTTCCGGACATGCGTCCTCCTTTTTCGGACAAAAGGGGGTAATGGGCACGATTCGACGTTTGTCAAGGAATCCCGGACACATTCCCGACAAGGACCGAACTCCGGCAGCAGACCTGCTGCGCCGTCGATGGCCCCGGGCAGGCGCGCCCCGGCGGACAGGCGGCGACGGAGGGGGTTTCCCCTGGCGGCGTTTCGGGCTATCGTGCGCCACGCCGCATGTGGCGGGAAGGAGAGGCGAGGGTGAAGATGAAGATCGTAACGGTGGGCCTTTTCGCGCTTTTTTTGGCCTACGCGGCCTATGCGGTTCTGATGTATGTCTTGCAGGACTCCCAGGTTTTCCCTGGACGGGAGACCGACCAAGCCCTTTTGTCCCAGCTTCGCGCCTACCACCCGGACCTCCAGGACGTGGCCCTGCCCACCCCGGACGGGGACACGCTGGCGGGCTATCTGCTGCCCCGCACCCTGCCCGCCCTGCCCGCCCCTGACGATGACCCGGCAACCGCAGACGGGACGTCGCCGACCCAGGTTCCCGCGCCCATCCTGCTCTATTTCCAGGGAAACGCCGAAGAGGCGGCCTCGTTTTTCCTGTGGTCCCCGACCGAACTGCCCCGCTTCACCCTGGCCGCCGTCAACTACCGGGGTTACGGCGCGTCCACGGGCAAGGCCACCGAGGCACGCGTCAAGGCCGACGCCCTGGCTGTCTACGACGCCCTGGCGACCCGTTTTCCCGGCGCGCCCATCGCGGTCATGGGCCGCAGCATCGGTACCGGCGTGGCCGCCCATGTGGCCGCCCGGCGTCCAGTGGAGGCCGTGGTGCTGGTGACGCCCTACGACAGCATCCTGTCCGTGGGGCAGGCGGCGCATCCGCTTCTGCCCGTGAAACTGCTGCTGCGCCAACCCTTCGACGTGCTTTCCGACGCGGCCCAGGTGAAGGCCCCCACCCTTTTTCTCACGGCATCAAACGACACCCTCATCCCCGAGTCCCACGCCACGGCTCTGGCCGCCGTGTGGGCCGGTCCCAAGGATTTCCGAAGGCTGGCCGGGGGACACAATTCCATCCTGGACAACCCCGACTACTGGCCCTTTATCCGCGACTTCCTGACCGCCGTGCAAAACGGCACGTTCACGCCCCCCGGTCGGGGTTGATCTTCGGCCCGGGTTTCCAGGCGCATCCCCATGGAAATCGACTTCCACCACCACGCAACCTACCTGATCGCCGTCCTGGCCGGGATTGCGCCGCACGAGGCAGCCGTTTTGGCCCACGCCTGCCAGCTCACGGACGACAACACCCGGACATGCCGCATCGACCACGGGCTTGCCTCCACCTTCGTCACGACCATCTCCCAGGCTGCCGACCCCTTGCGATGTCCGGGCGTTTCCCAGCGCATCTTCTGCCTGTTCCATTTTCCGCCTGGAAATCCCGAGGCGGCCCGGAACCTGCGCCGGGACGGGCAGACCCACCCCCTGGTCTGCACCCCGGGGGGCGAGGCCGCAGACCGGCTCCTGGACACGGCCCTGGCCTCCGGCGACCTCTACCGCCTGGGCCTTGCCTGCCACACCTTCGCCGACGCCTTCGCACACCAGAACTTCGTGGGCGGCACGACCGCCTTCAACGGCCTGCGGCCCGGCCCGCATGGCCCCATCCCCCGCCTGGGACACGAGGATGCCGGAGCCGCCCCCGACGATCCCCTGGCCTGCTGGACCGATCCGCGGCTTCGGGAACCGGTAGTGCGGTGCGCCGGGCGTTTCCTGGACGCGGCCCGGGGGCTGTATCGCCGTCTGTCCCGCCATTCCCTCCTGTCCCCGGCACGCCAGGAAGAAACCCCCGAGGCCTGCCTGGCCAGGGACTTGACGCGCGCCCTGGGCCTTGAGGATCCGGGCCGCCCCGATATGGCCGAGCGCATGCGCCGCCTGGAGGCCCTGGCCCTAACGCCACGCTACGGGTGGCACCCCATGCCCGACTATTCCCCCACGGCCTGGTTCGACGCGGCCGTCGCCGTGACCGGGCCATACTCCCCGGCCGACGGCATTTCCGCTCCCTTCTGGAACTGCCGCTGGAGATCCCCCGAAACCCGCACCGAAAGCCACTGGTATCGTTTCCAGAAAGCCGTTTCGGGCCATGCCGTCGACATGCTGGCCCATCTCGGCCCCCGGCTGGCCGGGGTGTCGCTCCCCGACTGGTAAAGGCCTGCGTCGGGGGACGCCCGGCCGGAGCCGGACACGCCCCGGGTGGCGCACGTCCGGCGGACATGGCGTCATGGGGTTACCCCGCTTGGGGGACAATCCCAGCCTGGAGGTCCGCACCATGGCCACCGTACCCCTGACGCCCGCCCTGGCCGCCGAATACGCCAGCCTGTTTGACGCCTGCACCGTCCAACCCCGCCACGCCGCACAGGTGACGGCCGCCGTCCGCGGCCTTCTCCAACACCGCGACCGCTATGCCGCCCTGGGGAGCGACCTGGGCATCCCCTGGCATTTCCCCGCCATCCTCCACACCATGGAATGCTCCGGCCGCTTCGACCGCCATCTGCATAACGGCGACCCGCTCACGGCCCGCACCAGCCGCGTCCCATCCGGACGCCCGGGGCAGGGACAGCCGCCCTTTACCTGGGAGCAAAGCGCCGCCGACGCCCTGGCCATGAAAAAACTGGGGCCGGGCACGGACTGGTCCCTGCCCGGCACGCTTTACCAGTTCGAGCGCTACAACGGCTTCGGCTACCGCCTGCAGCACGGCATCCACTCCCCCTACCTGTGGAGCTTCTCCAACCACTACACGGGCGGGAAATATGTGGCCGACGGCACATGGTCAGCCACGGCCGTGTCCAAACAATGCGGCGCGGCGGTTCTGCTCAAGGAACTGATGGCGAGGGGAGAGGCATAAAAGAGCCGGGGGGAAACCTTTTAAAAAAGGTTTCCCCCCGAGCCCCCCTTCGAAAATTTTGGCGCGCTTCGCGTCCGCGTGCGGGAGAGAGCATTGTCTCCGAACAACCTGAATTTTCGGGCGTTTTGCCCGACGCTTCGCGCCGGGCAAAACGCCCGAAATCAGGGGGTCCGGGGGAAATGATTTCCCCCAGGCGGGGTTCGGGGCGGCAGCCCCGACGCCTTTATCCCCGCGAGGGCTCGTAGCTGCACAGGGGTTCGGGGGCCATGTAGTTGCCGGACATGGTGTAGGCCCGGGCCCGGCAGCCGCCGCAGACCCGATGGTATTCGCAGACGCCGCATTTGCCTTCGTAGGCCGACTTGTCGCGAAACTGCAGAAACGGCTTGGAGGTGCGCCAGATCTCGGGAAACGGCGTGGTTTTCACGTTGCCGCAGTCCAGCTCCAGGTAGCCGCAGGGCTGCACCTGGCCCACGGCGGAGATGAAGCAGAACCCCGTG
Source organism: Desulfolutivibrio sulfodismutans DSM 3696 (assembly GCF_013376455.1). Lineage (GTDB taxonomy): Bacteria > Desulfobacterota > Desulfovibrionia > Desulfovibrionales > Desulfovibrionaceae > Desulfolutivibrio > Desulfolutivibrio sulfodismutans. Next base: position 1,962,330 of record NZ_CP045504.1, read on the forward strand.
CCGCCAAGGCAACCCCGGGTCATGGCGTCCATGCCGAAGGTGTCCGGGGTCACGGCCACGCCCTCGGCCTTGGCCCGCTGGCGCATGATCCGGTAATAGTGCGGCGCGCAGGTGGCTTTGAGATGCATGCTGGTGGTCTTGCGGAAGTCGTAGAACCAGTTGAGCACCTCTTCGTATTCCTCGGCGGAGATCACCTGGGTTCCGAGCTGCGCCGCCCGGCCCGTGGGCACCAGGAGGAAGATGTGCCAGGCCGCCGCGCCAAGGCCTTCGGCCAGCTTGAAGATGTCCTTGAACCGGTCCAGGTTGTTTCTGGTCACGGTGGTGTTGATCTGAAACTCCACCCCGGCGTCCTTGAGGTAGCCGATGCCGCGCATGGCCTTGTCGAAGGCCCCGGGCACGCCGCGAAAGGCGTCATGGGCGGCGGCCTCCGGGGCGTCGATGGAGATGCTGCACCGCTGGATGCCCGAATCCTTCATCTCGCGGGCGTTTTCCGGGGTGATCATGGTCCCGTTGGGGGCCATGACGCAACGCAGGCCCCTGGAGTCGGCATGGCGCACCAGTTCGAACACGTCGGCCCGCATCAGCGGTTCGCCGCCGGTAAAAATGATGATCGGCGAGCCGGTCTCGGGAAAGGTGTCGATTAAGGCCTTGGCCTCGGCCGTGGACAGCTCCCCGGGCCAGGGCTCGGGCATGGCCTCGGCTCGACAGTGCTTGCAGGCCAGATTGCAGGCCCGGGTCACCTCCCAGGCGATCAGCCGCAAGGGCGGCGCGCCCGTGGGGGAGGGGGAAGAAGCGTGAGGGGAGGAAGAATAGGGAGAAGATGCGTGGGGATGCTGAGAGGGATGCATGGGAGCCTCCGGCGGCCAGGGAGGAAACTTTTGAAAAAGTTTCCTCCCTGGACCCTCCTTCAAAACTATTAACGGGGGACGCGGTTATTCGCGGATGTAGTCCAGGATGTCCTCGGCAAAGTAGGTGATGATGAGATCGGCCCCGGCCCGCTTGATGGCCGTCACCGACTCCATGACCGTGCGCTTTTCGTCGATCCAGCCGTTTTGCGCCGCCGCCTTGAGCATGCTGTATTCGCCGCTGACGTGATAGGCCGCCAGCGGAACGTCGCAGGACTGGCGAAGCGCGTGGAGAATGTCCAGATAGGGAAGCGCCGGTTTGACCATGAGCATGTCCGCGCCCTCGGCCAGATCGGCGGCCGCCTCGCGCATGGCCTCCCGGGCGTTGGCCGGGTCCATCTGATAGGACTTGCGGTCCCCGAAGGCCGGGGCCGACTCCGCCGCCTCGCGGAAGGGGCCGTAGAAGCTGGAGGCGTATTTGACCGCATAGGACATGACCGGGATGTGCGAAAAACCGTTCTCGTCCAGGGTGATGCGGATGGCCCCCACCCGGCCGTCCATCATGTCCGAGGGGGCCACGATGTCCGCCCCGGCCTTGGCATGGGACAGGGCCGTGGCGGCCAGAAGGTCCAGGGTCGGGTCGTTTTGCACCTCGCCCGCGGCGGAAAGCATGCCGCAATGGCCGTGCGAGGTGTATTCGCACAGGCACACGTCCGTCACCACGCACAGATCGGGATAGTCGGCCTTGAGGCGGGACACGGCCTGCTGCACGATGCCGTTTGCCGCGTAGGCCCCGGAGGCGCGTTCGTCTTTTTTGGCCGGAAGCCCGAACAAGAGCGCCGCCTGAAGCCCCTTGGCCACGGCCCGCCCCACCCGGGCGGACAAGGCCCCAAGCCCCAGTTGGAACTGCCCGGGCATGGCCCCGATGGGTTTTTCAAAGGATTCGTCGGCGGTCTCCACCACAAAATAGGGCATGATGAGATCGTGCCGGGTGATTATGGTTTCACGAACCAGATCACGAATGACGGCGGTACGACGCAGACGCCTGCCCCGGTGAAAATCAAACGTATGCACGGGCATATCCTTTCTTTCGGCGCGATGCCCCCGGAAAAATCCGGGGTCGGCCGGTTTTCCCCCTTTGCCAAGGCGGCAACGAGGGATTATGAGTTTCGCGCGGGACACATCGCCCGTACGAAAGGAGCCGGTCATGGACGATCACATATCCGAGGACGAAGACGCGGAATTGCGGGCCCGGCTGGCCATTGCCGTGGAGGCGCTGACGGACATCGCCGGGGAAAGCGACCTGACCTGCATGGGGGCGCTTTTCCGTATGCGGCGGCGGGCCGAAGAGGCGCTGATGCGTATTCAGGGCATTCGCCACGACCAGCATTCCCTGTTCTGATTCCCTCACTTCCTGATAGTCTATTCTTTGATCGCCGGGCTCGGCCGGGCTCGGCCGGGCGTTGCCGGGCTCGGCCGGGCGTTGCCGGGCTCGGCCGGGCGTTGCCGGGCTCGGGGTTTCCGACAAGGCGCGGCGCCAGCAACGCTCGGCGACCTCGCGCAGCCGCCTTGCCTTGCGTAAACCCGTCGCCCGGCCTGGGCACCCCGTTCACGCTCAAAAGCTGCAAAAACCAAAGAACAGGATGAGGTTGTAAAATACATTCCATGTATTTTTCGGGCGTGCGTACACCCGTCGCCCGGCCTGGACACCCCGCCCAAGCTCACACACTGCAAAAATCAAAGAACAAGATGGGGTTGTAAAATACATTCCATGTATTTTTCGGGCATGCGTACACCCGTCGCCCGACCTGGGCACCCCGTTCACGCTCAAAAGCTGCAAAAACCAAAGAACAGGACGCCATTTTGGGGGACGCCCTTCCCTTTTCCTTGCACCACGGTCGCCCCGCCACTTCCCCCTTTTCCCGAGACCCCGTCCGGGGGGTCCGGGGGGAATGATTCCCCCCGGGCGGGGTTCGGGGCGGCAGCCCCGGTGCAGTGCGGGGGCGAAGCCCCCTCCCCGACTCTCCGCTCCTCCCCTGCTCTTCCCTGCCCTAGGGGCGAATCTCGTCGTCAGTCAGGTAGCAGGCGGGGTCTTCGGCCCAGATATCGTCGTAGTAGGCCTCGGCCCGGGCGCGGAAGTTACCGCCGCAGATATCGAGGTATTTACAGGTGGCGCAGCGGCCGCCCACGTATTTTTTCTTGTCTTTGAGTTTGGCCAGCAGTTCGATGTCCGGGTCGTCCCATATCTGGGAGAAGGGGCGCTGAAGGACGTTGCCGAAGGTGTGGTTGCGCCAGAACTGGTCGGCGTGCACCGCACCGTCCCAGGAGATGCAGCCGATGCCGCGTCCGGAGTTGTTGCCTTCGTTGAAGGAGAGCAGGGTTTTGACTTCTTCGGCCCGGGCCGGGTCTTCGCGCAGCAGGCGTTGCAGGACGTAGGGGCCGTCGGCGTGGTTGTCCACGGTAAGGACTTCCTTGGGCAGTCCGGCGTCGAAAAGGGCGCGGGTGCGGTCCATGATGAGGTCCACGGCGGCGCGAGTTTCGGCGTGGTCCAGATCTTCCTTGATGAGTTCCGAACCGCGCCCGGAGTAGACCAGGTGGTAAAAACAGATGCGCGGCACGTTGAGGTCGCGCACGAGGTCGAACAGGACGGGAATTTCGACGGCGTTGCGCTTGTTGATGGTGAAGCGCAGGCCGACCTTGAGGCCCTCGTTCTGACAGTTTTCGATGCCGCGCAGGGCCTTTTTGAAGGCCCCGGACACGCCCCGGAAGCGGTCGTGGATCTCTTCGCCGCCGTCAAGCGAGATGCCCACGTAGGACAGGCCGACGCTTTTGAGCTCCTTGGCCTTTTCGGGGGTGATGAGGGTGCCGTTGGTGGAGATGACGGCGCGCATGCCTTTGGAGACGGCGTGGTGGGCCAATTCCACCAAGTCCTTGCGCACCAGCGGTTCGCCGCCGGAAAAGAGCATGACCGGCGCGCCGTAGGCGGCCAGGTCGTCGATGATGGCCTTGCCCTGTTCGGTGTTGATCTCGTCTTTTCCGTGTTCGTCCAGGGCCTTGGCGTAGCAGTGAACGCATTTGAGGTTGCACCGGCGGGTCATGTTCCAGACCACGACGGGTTTTTTATCCTTGGAAAATTGGAGCAGATGGGAGGGAAGCTTTCCCGAATGGCGTCCGTAACGCAGGGCGTCCGAGGCCTCGACCCCGCCGCAGTAGAGTTTGGAGATTCCGATCATGGGGCATCCTTTGCGAGTGATGTGGGAGGCCGTGTTACACCATTTCCCGGCGGCGCGGTAGGGGAAAAGGCAGGGGGAACCCGGCCGGATTCAGCCCGGGGCGTTGCCCGACTGGCGCAGGAAGGCCTCGAAATCCGGGGCCGGAAGGGGGCGGCTGACAAGATATCCCTGACATTCGTCGCAGCGCAGGCCCAAAAGAAAATTGAACTGTTCCTGGGTCTCCACGCCCTCGGCCACCACAGCCAGATCAAGCCCCCGGCACATGGAGATGATGGTGGTGGTGATGGCGAGGTCGCTGGGGTCGCGGGGGATGTCCCGGATGAAGGAGCGGTCGATCTTGATGGCCGCAAGCGGCATCTTTTTCAAATAATACAGCGAGGAATAACCGGTCCCGAAGTCGTCGATGGAGGCCGAGACCCCCATTTCGGCCAACTGGGCGAGCATGTTCGCGGCCGTGGCGATGTTTTGCATGAGCACGGTTTCCGTGACCTCAACCTCCAGGCAGGCGGGGGGAAGGCCAGTCGCCCCGAGGACGCGGTCCACCAGTTCGGGGAGGTTGGTGTCGGAGAACTGCCGAGCCGAGAGATTGACCGAGACCTTCAGCGAAAGGCCCATGGCGGCATTGATGGCTGCGGTGCGGGCGCAGGCCGTCTCCAGGACGAATTCCCCGAGCGGCACGATAAGGCCCGTCTCCTCGGCCAGGGGAATGAACTCCATGGGCGGCACCAGCATTCCCGGCTCGCGCCGCCAGCGCACCAGGGCCTCCATGCCCACGGTGCGCATGTTCACGAAGGACAGCCGGGGCTGGTAGTGCACCAGAAACTCGCCGCGATCCAGGGCCCGGCGCAGCCCGGCCTCCAGGTTAAGGCGGCGGGTGACGGCCTCGTTCATCTGGGGAGTAAAGAGCTGGTAGGCGTTTTTGCCCTGCGCCTTGGCCCGGTACATGGCCAGGTCGGCGTTTTTGATGAGCGCGTCCTGGGTACGGCCATCCTCGGGGAAGATGCTGATGCCCACGCTGGCCGTAAGCACCAGTTCGCGCCCGTCCACGGGGAAAGGGCGGCGAAAGCTGTCGAGGATGCGCTCGGCCACGAGCACGGCGTCGCGCTCGTCGGCAATCTCACCCAGCATGACCAGGAACTCGTCGCCGCCGGGCCGGGCCACGGTATCCTCGGGCCGCAGCATGCTGCTGATGCGTACGGCGGCAGCCTTGAGCAGTTCGTCGCCCATGGCGTGGCCCAGGGTGTCGTTGATGTTTTTGAAGTTGTCCAGGTCGAAGCAGATGACCCCGAGCTTGTGTCCGGCCCGGGTGGCGTGGGAGATGGCTTTTTCCAGAAGATCGGACAAAAGGAGCCGGTTGGGAAGGTTGGTCAGGGCGTCATGGGAGGCCTGATGGAGGATCTTGTCCTCCTTGCGTTTCATCTCGCTGATGTCGTGGAACACGGCCACATAATGGGTGGTACGGCCGCGATCCTTGATGGCGCTGATGGACAGCCATTCGGGATAGGCCTCGCCGCTTTTGCGGCGGTTCCATATCTCGCCGGACCATTGGCCTTTCTTGATGATCTCGGCCCACATGGCCTTGTAGAACCCGGAGGGATGGCGGTCGGACTTGAGAATGCGGGGATTTTGGCCCAGGGCCTCGGCGGCCGTGTAGCCGGTGACGAGCGTGAACGCCGGGTTTACTGAGACGATGTCCCCGCGATGGTCGGTGACGGTGATGCCCTCCAGGGCGTTGTCGAAGACCTTTTCGAAGAGTTTGAGGCGCTGCTCGGCCAGCCTGCGGTCGGTCACGTCCCGGGCGAAGGCGGCCACGAACTCCTCGCCCCCCACATTCTGGAAGTTGGCCGAGACCTCCACCGGAAACGTGCGTCCGTCCCGGGCGACGTGGACGACATCGTAAAGGGCGCTTTTCTCGACCTGCAACTGTTCCCAGCGCGCCTCCCACAGGGCCGGGGTGAGCAGCCGGTCCACCTGGAAGACGGTCATCAGCAACAGTTCGGCCCGTGACCATCCCAGCATCCGGCAGGCGGTGGCGTTGACGTAGGCGAAACAGCCCCGCTTATCGATCCAGTAGACGGGCTCGGCGGCCTGATCCACGGAAAAGTGCAGAAAGCGGGTGAACTGCTCGTCCGTAAGCCGCAAGACGCAATCGTGGCTTTGCCTCTCGTCGTCCATGACGTCATCTCATACTTCGCGGCGCGACGATGGGCGCGGTTTCGCCGGAAAGCCCGAAACCGTCGGCGCAGTTGATTACTCTTTTATTGGACGCCGTTTTGCCGCTCCCGGGAAGGGGGGATACGGCCGGGACGCCCGGAAAAACCATCCCTGCCCGCCACATGGCGGGCCATGTGCATTCTGCACTTTTCCCAGCGGCCGCGTCCAGAATTATTCAACGCAAAGCCACCCTGCCAGGCTACTGGACTGGGGGCGGCGCAGCGGGATTGGGGGCAGCCGGGGGCGGGGGCTTGTGCCCGTAGTTCCAGTTGACCACCGAGCCCCCCATGTCCGCCGCCAGGACCGTGGTCACGGCGTAGATGGGGTCTTCGGGCATGCGGTTTTGCTTGGCGAAGAAGATGTAGTCCCGGGTCTGGCCGGTCTCGATGCGCCCGCCGTGGGCCATGGACCACAACCGCTCCCCGGTGGCCACGTCAAAAATTTCCAGGGCCAGGGAGACGGAGGTGTCGCCGCGCGTGCCGCCGGACATGATGTAGGTCACCGACCCGGTGACCAGGAGATTCACGCCCCGCTTGCGGGCCAGGGCCACGGCCTGGGCCGTGCTCATCGGAATCTGGCTTTGCTCGTAGAGAAACTTGGGGAACACCCGGTCGCGGGTCCAGGTCTGCCAGACGTACTTGGTGACCTGATCCCCCAAAAGCTTCATGTAGGCGATGTTCTGGGTCACCTGGAAAGGCACGATCATGGCCGTCATGGGGGCGCCGGGCGAGGCCAGGGGCTCCACGTAGATGTCGGGGTTGTTGCGCTTGACCCAGGCGTCCACGCTGACGATGGACAGGCTGGTCAGGCGGGGTTCCGTGGAGCACGAAACCAGAAACAGGGCGAATGACAAAAAAATGACGGCAAGGCCTGCCCCGGGCCTGGAGTCAAGGGGAGTGGCGGACATAAAACCCCCGGGCGTTGTGGCCGCTTTCGACGCCTTACTGCCGCATGGTGGTGGGCACGGGGGCGTCGGAGACCGTTTTGAGCAACTGATCCCTGGACGTCAGCAGGCTTTCGCGCAGCTCCAGCCGCTTCTTGGGCGGCAACATGCGAAATTCGGGCCGACCGGCCATGCGGGACAAATCATCCATCTCCCGGCGGATGCGTTTGATCCGCAACTGAAAGGCGTGCTCGTCGGGGCGGATTCTGGCGGCGATGTCCGCCAGCTCCACCAATTCGCCAGCCAGAACGCGAAAAGACTCCGGATGGATGTCCCGGGCCTTCTGCCGCTTGGCAGCCAGCTCACGCAGCACTCTTTTGAACCATTCTACCATGGACGCCCTCCCATGGGCCTCAGCCTCCGCTGGAAAGACCGTGCAGCATCCCAAGCAACAGGAACAAATACAGCGACCATTTGATGAGCACCACGGCCAAGGCCTGGGAATAGGCCGCACCATGGACCTTTTTCAGGCCGATGGCCTGGAGCATCATGTACCAGATGAGGATCACCGGCGATAATAACTGTCCGGCCACGGGCACGGCCGAGAGCACCGTGGGGGCCGCGCTGTAGCACATGACCCGGAAGGTCTCGTCGAATTTTTTGCTGTTGCCGCGCAGAAGCATGAGCAGAAGATGCGTCAACCCCGCGTCCAGGTAGATTCCGGCGGCCATGAAGACCGGGACCATGATCAGCAGGATCAGGAAGCCGATGCCCGGCACCCCGGCCATGGCCGCCAGGGCGTCGGTCTGGCCCGTGTCCGCGAGCTTGGCCCGGACCCCCAAAAGCGCCCATAAAAAATCCACCAGAAGCAGAAATTCGCTCAAAAGCAGATTGAAGACCATGGCCTTGCCCTTGCCCCGGCCAGGCGGCATGGACTCGAAAAATTCCACAGGCTGAAACAGGATGCGCTTGAGCGTCAACACCAGCCCAGGGAAAAATCCGTAGGCGTCCAGACGCTCCCAGGGCACCTCGCCCTGGGCGGCATCGTCCGGCCGACCCTCCGGGAAAGGCCCGTGCGAATCGGACGAAGAGGACGAATCAGACGAAGAGGACGAATCGGGCGAAGAGAACGAGTCGGTCGCGCCCCGGCCGTCGCCGCGCCGGGCCTTCGCCCCAGGCGCCTCGTCCGTCTCGTCGGGAGCCGGACCATTGCCGCCAGAAGCAGCGGCAGGCCTCTGCGCATGCGTGTCTTCGGGGGCCGCCGCCGCCGGGGGCGACACAGCCTGGGGCCGGACGCCGGGGGCCGGAGCTGACCCGGGTTCCTCAGTGGCGCGCCCGGCAGGGGCCTCACCGGCCGGGGCCGTCGCGACACGAGCAGGGCCGCCTGCGGCATGGGCAGGGCCGCCTGCGGCATGGGCAGGGCCGCCTGCGGCATGGGCAGGGCCGCCTGTGGCATGGGCGGCAGGCCGTGGCGGCGGCGTCAGGCGCGCCGTGTCCTCGTCATCCATGGCCTGGAGCCTGGCCCAGATGTCGCGTACGCCGTTTTGCTCCTGGCGCGCCTCGGATCGAGGTTCGCGCCCGGCGGGTTCGGAGGCGCGCAACCGTTCTTCCGCATGTTCCGGCCGGGGTGGCGGGTCTATGGCCGCCGGGTGCGGGGCCATGCGAAGCGGCGTGGACTCTTCCGATGCAACGGGGGCCTCCTCGGCCGGGGCCGAGGGTTCCCAATGGGCCGACGGCGGCGGAAAAACACGGCCCTGGCCGCGTGGCGCGTCCGGCGTCGAGGGATCATATTCGCCGTGCATGGCCGGATCGGCCGCGCCCTTGGGCTCACGGCCATGCCGCACGGCACCCGGGAAACGCGGGGAAGCGCCAAGACCGGCACGCGGGGCGTACCCATCCCTCTCCTCCCCGGAGAACCTGGGTTCGGACGCGGGCTGTTCGTAAGCAGATGAGGACGGATCGAAGCCGTCCTCGAAATCGCGGAACCGGAAGCGATGCCTGCATTTGGGACAGGTGGCCACGGCGGTCGCGGCGGGCACCTTCCCATCCGGCACGTCCCGGCTAAAGCCGCATTCTGGGCAGGTAATGCGCATTGGTCTCCCTGAAAAAAAGCCGACCGATCACGAATCCCCCATCTCCAGACCGGTCGCGTTTTTTGCGATGTTAGCCCGTCCCCGCGCGCAAAGCAACAACCCCGCGTTGCGGCGGATGCCCGCAGGCACACTCCGGAAGCACAGGATTCTCCCCGCCCTACGGTTGGTTGCGAAAAATAGCGGTTCCCCGGCGTCATCTCGCAGGGAATCGGCGGATCAGGCCGCGTCCAGCATTTCGGGCCGACGGACGGGACGCTCGTCTCGCGCCCTGCCCTCGAAACCAGGGCGTCTGATTTATGAATACAACGATTTGAAATACCTTTGCTTTCTAAAAAATCCCGGCGTGGTTTCCACAGGACGCAACATTAGGAGGCGCTTTTCTGCTCCCGGGCCGTGGCGTAGGCCGCAAACGCCCGCCGCATGGGACTGTGGACCTGGGGCGGCGGCATGGGGGCCTGGGACGGTTCCGGAGACGCCGCCACGGCGGGCCCTGCGGCGGCCCCCGGACGCGGGGCGGCAGCAGGAGCGCCCACCCGGGGCGGCGCAACTGGGGGGACGATCCGGGCGGCCGCAGCCGAGGCCGCTTCTCCCCCGGAGACGTCCGCCGCGGGGGGGGCGGCTCTCTTGGCGAAACCGGGAAAGCTGACGGGGGCCTTGGCCGGGGCCTTCGGCTCGGCCTTTGCGGCCATGGAAGGCGGCGCAACGCCATAGGGGGCGCTTTGGGGTTGGGGAGCGGCGGCCGGCTGGCCGGTGACCTCGGCGTTGGCCGCACGAAAGGCGTCGCGCAGCCCGGCGAGGATCTTCATGACCTCGTCGATGATGGCCGTGTCCATCTTCAGATTGGCCTGCAAGAGCTTCGTGCTGCAAATGAAGTAGAGCTTTTGCAGATTTTCAGCCAACGTCCCGCCTTTCTGGGCGTTTAGGCTCGACTGCAACTCGGCCAGGATATCCAGGGCCCGGGAGATGAGGATGCCCTTTTGGGCGTAGTCCCTGGCGGCAATTTTTTCCTTGGCCTGGCCGAGGAACTTGATCGCTCCTTCATAGAGCAGCAGAAGAATGTCCCCCTGGCTGGTGGTGTTGACCTGTGTCTTGAGATACGCCTTGGCGGCTGTTTGCATATCCTGATTCTCCGTTGGCGTCCCTCTTGCGTTCGCTACTCGTCCAGATCCGCAATCTGGCTCTCCAGAGAGGTGCTGATGTTGTCGTAGTAGCCCAGGAGGGCGTCAAGCCTGGCGTAGCGTTCGCGCAGGCGGCTCTCCATCAAGGTGATGCGATTCTCTTCATACTCAATCTTCTTATCGATCATATCGGTAATATCATTATAGTTGTCTTCGAGAATCGCCAAAGGTCCGGTATCTGAATCTGTCAAGTCTCCGAGATTATTTATTAATTCCCCTGTCTTGCCAAGCTTCATGGAACTCGTTCCGGAATAGCTGCCATCCGTGAGGTTCTTGATTTCAAGAAGCAGGCCGTTTTCCGGATTCCCCTTGCCCTGCCCCAGGATGGTGTTGCCGCTTATCTTCGCCTCATGGCCGTTGATGGTGGCCGAGGTGATCACCCCCCCGGACACGGTATAGGCCACCTTGTAGGTTCCGGCCTCGGTGATGCCCTGGATGTGCGAGGCATAGCTGAAATCCGAGGAGTTGGTGCTTCCCTCGTAGTCGGCCGAAAAAAGCGAGGCCACTGCGTCGATGTCCTTTTCCAGGGCCGCATCCAAGACTTCGTCGTCGATGACCAGAAGTCCCGCAGTGACCGAACCTTCCTGGGCGTCGGTCATGATGCCGATGGAGGACAGGGAGGTGTAGGGGTCGGTGGCCCAGTCGAATCCGATGGCGCTGCCGGCCGTCGCATCCTTGAGGCGGCTGCTGATGAGCTGGATGCCGTAGTTGCCCGTGAGCAGCGACCCGATCTGGGTTTGCTCGCTATCCGTACTGGTCGAGACCGAACTTCCCGTGGTCGTGACCTTGGTGAGGTCTATGATCATGGTGCGTACGGCGTTGACCTGCTCCACGAAGGTTTCGATGTTTTCCTTGACCGAATCCAGGTCCGTTTCAATGTCCAGGTCCGCTTCACCGGCGCTACGCAGGTTCAGGGTCACGCCCTCGATGACGTCGGAGATGCTGTTGGTGGCCCGGGACATATACGTCGCAGGCCAGCCGTCCACCTTGAGCAGGGCGTCCTGGTTGGTCTGGGAGGTGGTGAAATCGGAGGAACCGTAGCCGGCCAGTGTCGTCGTGTCCGAAATCTCCAGGGTGGACTCGGCGCCGGTGTCCATGCCGCGCAGTTGGAGATGATAGGCGGTCCCGTCGTTGACGATGGCGGCCTTGACCCCGGGGTTGTCGCCGTCGATGTTGATGAGGTTTTTGAGGTCGGTCAGGGAGGCTCCGGCCGGGACGGCCACGGAATAGGTCTTGCCCTCATAGACATAGGCGAAGATGCGGGACGCGCCCGAGGTATTGATGCTTTCCGTGGTGGTGGCCACGCCGTCCGTGGTGGCCATGATCTTGTTCTTGGCGATCTGCTTGACTTCTATCGCATGCGTGCCTTCCTGGGCATCGGCCCCGGCCGTGGCCGAGAGCACGTTGCCGTCGGAGGAGCCCGCGGTCTTGACCAGGAACTCGCCTGTGGTGTCCATGCCTTCCAGGGCGGTCTTGAGCGACAGCATCTGGGTATTGAGCTCCTGGAACGCCTCGATCTTGTCCGTCCAGGACGTGCGCCATGTCTCCAGGCTGGTGATGCGGGTTTGCTCCACCGCCACGAGCTTGTCGATCATGGAGGCGAAGTCCGTGCCGCTGCCAAGGCCCGTGAAGGTGATCGCGCCGGAAGTCGAGGTGGTGCTCATAATGCTTCTCCAGGAAAAAACTGCCGCTGTCCGGTTTTTTTCCCTTTCCCAAGCAAGCATGATGCCGCAGGGCGAAAAGGGCCGGACCGCCTGGGCGATCCGGCCCTTGACGTTGCCCCGGGAGGCCGGGGCCTTTTTTCGTCTTATCGGCCGATTGCGACGTTTCCATAGGGCGCGCGGCCCCTGAAAACTAGCCCATCAGCGACAGGGCCATACGCGGCAGGGAGTTGGCCTGGGAGAGCATGGCCACCGCCGCCTGGGTCAGGATCTGCTGGCGCACGAACTCGGTCATCTCCGTGGCCACGTCCACGTCGGAGATGCGCGATTCGGCGGCCTGGAGGTTCTCGGCCTGGATCTCCAGGTTGGTGATGGTGTTTTCCAGGCGGTTCTGCAAGGCGCCGAGGTTGGCCCGGATCTTGTCCTTGGAGACAATGGCGTTCTTGAGCGTATCCAGGCTGGCCTGGGCCAGGGCCTGGGTGGAGATGCTGTTGCTGGCGGCCAGGCCGACGCCCAGAGCCGAGGCCGTGGCCGTGCCGATCTGGATATAGTAATAGTCCTCGGCGCTGTCGTTGGCCGTGCCGAAGTGGACCTTGAGCTTGCCGGTGGATTGCAGGCCGGCCCCGTTGTGGGTGGACGAGGACAGGTTTCCGTTTAACAGGTAGAGGCCGTTGAAGTCCGTGGCGTTGGCGATTCGGGTGATTTCCGAGGCCATGGCCTGGTATTCCGAGTCGATGATCAGACGCTGATCCGAGGTGTAGGTGCCGGTGGCCGCCTGTTCGGCCAGTTCCTTCATGCGGATGAGCTTTTCGTCGATGACCCCGAGCGCCCCGTCCGCCGTCTGGATGAGCGAGATGGCGTCGTTGGCGTTGCGCACGCCCTGGTTCAGGGCGGCGATGTCGGCCCGCATGAGTTCGCGAACGGCCAGGCCTGCGGCGTCGTCGGCGGCGGTGCCGATGCGCAGTCCCGAGGACAGGCGGCGGGTGGATGTGGCCAGGGCGCCGTAGGCGGTGCTCAGGTTGCGGGTGGCGTTGTCGGCCATCAAGTTGTGGTTGATGATCAGGGACATGGTTTTTTCCTCCGTGAATGACGTTTCGGCTTCCTTGCCGTTAGTTGACCCGTCGTTCGTCGGCACTCCCGGCGTGTGACGGCTCATCACTTTTGTTGAATTTCTTATCGACATCGGCAGGTGGGTTCTTTAGCCGGACAAAAAAAACCGCGCCGAGGCGCGGTTGAGGGAACGGGCCACTCCCCCCAGGGGGGCGGCAGGAGATTCAGGCCACGCCGGAGGCCATGGCCGCCGCCAGCAGGGCCTTGGCCCGGTCGGGGTCCAGGCCGCGCCGCCGGGAGATGTCCGCCAGGTTCTCCTCGGCGTCGCTCGGGCGCTGATAGATGGGGTCCGGGGGAAGCACGGCGTCCCGGGCCGGGCCTGTGGCGGCGGCGGCCAGGATGTCGGCGTCGGGAAAGGCCGCCTCGTCGGAGAGCAGGCAGGCCTCGGGAAACACGGCGGCGAAGGCCTCCCGGTTGTTGCGCAATCCCGAGCCGACAACCGCCGCATCCTCGAAAGCCCCCTCCCCGTCCGGGGGGAAAAACGACTCCCACGCCGCCTGGGCGGCCAGGGGGGCGGGCAGAACCCGGACAGGGCCGACAGGGCTCGGGGCCTGGCCCGCCCGGGCCGTAAACGCCTGCACATACGTGAGCCCCTTGCGGGCATGCACCACGGCGGCGACGCGTTTCGCCCCGGGACGCAGGGCAAAGGCGGCCCGGGCGACCAGGGGCGGATAGGCCAGCCCCCACAGGGGAATCCCGGTCCCCAGCCGCAGCCCCTCGGCCACGGCCAGGCTCACCCGGATGCCGGTAAAGCTCCCCGGCCCGCAGACGCAGGCCACCCCGGCCAGCCCGGCCGGGCTCATCCCGGCCCGGGAAAGGGCCTCGGCCATGGCCGGAACCAAAAACGTCATGGCCACGCCCTGCCCCTTTGCCGAAAAGGCCTCCCGCACCCGCCCGGCCTCGGCCAGGACCACGCGCAGCACCTCTTCCACGGCGCACAGAACCAGCGTCGGCCCTGCCACCGGCCCGGGGAGATCAGACAAAGATGCGTTGCAGGTCATTGTACAGGGCCAGGGCCATGAGCCCGATCAGGAAGGCCAATCCCACCCGGGTGGTGATCTGCTGCCAGCGCTGGCTCACCGGACGGCGGAAGACCGTCTCCAGGGTGAAGAAAAGGATGTGGCCGCCGTCGAGAACCGGGATGGGCAACAGGTTCAGGATGCCCAGGTTGATGCTGATGACGGCGGTCAGGGCCAGCACGTTGGCCAGGCCCTCGGCGGCCTGCCTGCTCACCATTTGGGCGATCATGATCGGGCCGCCCAGGCTGTCCAGGGGGACCACCCGCTGGATGAGCTTGAGCATGCCCAGAAGCGTCATGGACACCACCTCCCAGGTGCGGGTCAGGGCCTCTCCGGCCGACGACCCGGTCCCCAGGGGCGTGGATATGGTTTTCCCGGCCGAGACCAGCCCCAGAAGCGGCACGCGCTCCTCCTCGCCGAAGATGTTCTTGGTCACCTGCATCCGGGGCGTCAGGGTCACCTGGACCCGGGATGCGGCCCCGTCCGGGCCGCGCTCGATCTCCAGGGTCACGGGCTTTTCCCCGGTCTGGCGCACGGTTCCGGCCAAATCGTCCCAGTGGGCCACGGGCTTGCCGTCGATGGCCACCACCCGGTCGTCAGGAAGGATGCCCGCGACCTCGGCCGGGCTGTCCTTTTGCACCTGCCCGATGACCGGCAGCACCTCCATGCGCCCGTAGGACAGAAAAAGCCCCCAGAAAATCAGCCAGGCCAGGATGAAGTTGAACCCGGGACCGGCGGCCACCACCAGCATGCGCTGCCAGGCCGGACGCAGCCGGAAAAACGTGCTGGGAGCGAACCCCTCCGGGGCCTCTTCCTCGGGATCCTGGGCCGCCAACTGCACATAGCCCCCCAGGGGGATGGCCGACAGGAGATACCGGGTGGCCCCCAGCTTGAAACCGAACAGTTTGGGGCCAAAACCAAGGGAAAAGGTCACCACGCCGATGCCGAACAACCGGGCCACGGCGAAGTGCCCGAGCTCGTGAAAAAAAATAAGGCCCCCGAGCACCAGGGCCACGGACAAAACGCTTTCCATCCGATTCCTTGTTGTTTTTCGTGTTGCGGCGGATTTGAAAAGGGCTTCAACCCCGAGGGGCGCCCCCCTCGGCCCGCTCCCGGACCCGCCGCCGGGTCGTGCGGTCAATCTCCAATATAGCATCCAAATCGTCGGCGTAAACCCCCGCCTGGGTCGTCAGGGCGAAATCCACCAGCCGGGGGATGTCCAGAAAGGCGATCCGGCCGGCCAAAAAAAGCTCCACGGCGGTTTCATTGGCCGCATTCAGCGCCACCGGCCCCCAGGCCCCCAACGACAGGCTGTGCCGGGCCAGGGAGAGACAGGGAAAATCGTCGTGGCGCGGGGCCTCGAAGGTCAGGGAGCCCAGGGCCACCAGATCCACGGCAGGCAGATCAAGCGGTGTGCGCCGGGGATAGCCCAGGCAGTAGGCGATGGCCACACGCATGTCCGGCGGCCCCAGGTGGGCCAGAAGCGACCCGTCATGGTAGCGGGCCAGGGAATGGACGATGCTTTGGGGATGCACCACCACCTCCACCCGCTCCGGGGGCAGTCCGAACAGGCGGCAGGCCTCGATGACCTCCAGGCCCTTGTTCATGAGCGTGGCCGAATCCACGCTGATTTTCGGACCCATGGACCAGTTGGGATGATTGAGCGCCTGCTCCCGGGTGACCGTCTGCAAAAACGCGGCGGGCTTGTCCCGAAACGGCCCCCCCGAGGCCGTCAGCACAAGCGTCGCCACATGGGGCAGCTCCCGCAGGCCCGGGCCGCCCAGGGCCTGGAACAGGGCATTGTGCTCCGAGTCCACGGGCAGGATCACGGCCCCGCTCTCCCGGCAGGCCTGCCGGATGAGATCCCCCGCCAGGACCAGGGATTCCTTGTTGGCCAGGGCCACGAGCTTCCCGGCCCGGGCCGCGGCCAGGGTGGGCATAAGCCCGGCCGCTCCGACGATGGCCGACAGCACCACATCGGAATCGGCATCGGCGGCCAGGGAGGCGTAGCCCTCGGGGCCATGCACGATGTCCGGGGCATATCCGGCGGGAAGCATCCCGGCCAGGGCGTCCACGCCGGAGGGGGTAAGCACGCAAAGGCGGGCGGGGCGGAAGCGGGCAGCCTGTTCGGCCAAAAGCGCAAGATTGGTGGCCCCGGCCAGGGCCGCCACGGTAAACCGCTCAGGGCGCCCTTCCGCCACGCGCAGGGCGTTTTTGCCGATGGAGCCGGTGCTGCCCAGCAGGCACAGGCGGCGGGGAAATCCGGGAAGGGCGTCTTCGCCCGGCAGGGAACTGATGTAACCCGCCCCGGAATCGTGCTCCGGGGCAAAGGGCGCCGCGTGGGCCGCAGTGTCGATCATGGGGAGTCTATCAGCCTTGGTTCGCCCCGTCGGGCGGTTTGGGGGACTGGTCCGGCCCCGGGGCGGGGGGATTGGCCGCCGGGGCGCGGCCGCCACGCCGCAGGGCCACGCCGAACCGGGCCAGGATCTCGGCCACCCGCTGGGCCGGATTTCCGGTCACCTTGGCCACGGCCTCCAGGTTGACCGCCACCAGGATATCCACTTTGAAGGGCGCAGCATCCCACAGGGTGGCGACCCGTCCGGCAACGGCCTCGTTGAGCTGCAACAGCGCGCACAGCCCGGTCAGTTCATCAATGGTCCTGGGTTTCCACAACAGCATGTCCGGCCGGTCGGGGTCGGCCTCGAAAAGCCGCCGCCGCCCGATGCGGGTCAAGTCGCCGTCATCGGTCCCGACCAGGGCGGCCACCTCGGCCTCCACGGCCCGCCGCAGGCGCAGGGTCCGGATCATCACCTTGCCGCCCTCGTCCCGGCACTTGTCGCGCAAAAACCCCAGGTAGGCGAACTCCAGAACCAACGGGGCGAGCCGTTCCAGACGCACCCGTTCGAAATTTCCCACCAGGGCCACAAGGAGACGGCGTTCCCGGGCATCGAAATCGCGCACGGCCCGTTCGTAATCATCCAGGGCCACGGCCTGGACCAGGGCGGCCCCCACGCCGATGGACATGGTCTGCCCGGCCAGAAATGCGAGCCGGACCTCGGCCTCGTCGGAATCCGGCGTCCCGGACTCAGCATATTCCCGGCCGGCGATGTCCATGGCCGCGATGCGGGCCACATGGCGCAGGGTGGCGGCCGGGGTTTTGGCCTCCGTCAGGGGATTTGCCCCGGAACCGAAAAACGCGGCCAGGATGGCCACCAGCCGCTGATTCTCCTGGCCCTGCTCCTGGTCCTCATAGGCGTCCTGCACCCGGGTTTTCTGGATGGTCTTGTCCGTGCCCGGCATGGTGGCCAGCACCTCGTCCAAGGGCAGGCGGACCCCGGCGAAGCCGCCCTCCCGGAACACGGCGTATTTCTCATTGGCCACGATCCCGGCGTGGGCCTGGGCGATACGTTCCCGCACAAAGATGTCCAGATGGGCCCGCCACCAGGATTCGTCGAACTCACAACGCTCGGTGATCTCCTCGATCTCGTGCAGGGCGGATTCGCCGAAGTTCAGGATGACGGCGTCGCTGAAATTATCCTTGATCAGGGCGCTGGCGTAGACTCCCCCCTGGACGCATTTGACCAGGAGGGCCTCGGCCCCGGCCAGTTCCCGCAAAAGCCCCTCGGCCTCGGCCCCGGCGCCGACGGCCCGGGCCTTGCCGTATTTGTTCAAAATGGCCAGGAACTCGCCGATAAGCCCCTTGATGTACTGGTGGCCGGGATGCTCGGCGCCGCGCCGCACAAGGATGTCGATGAGGCTTTTCTGCTCGATCTCGAGCAAGGGAAATTCGTTGATGCGCGCCCTGTTGACCCGGATGAACTCCAAAAAAACGCGCTCCTCCAGCACCTCGCGAAAGG
This sequence comes from Desulfolutivibrio sulfodismutans DSM 3696, assembly GCF_013376455.1. GTDB lineage: Bacteria > Desulfobacterota > Desulfovibrionia > Desulfovibrionales > Desulfovibrionaceae > Desulfolutivibrio > Desulfolutivibrio sulfodismutans. The sequence continues at coordinate 1,980,423 of NZ_CP045504.1, forward strand.
CCTTGACCCGCTTGAGCTCCTCCAGACGCTCCAGATAGGCGGCCACCCGGTCGGTGTCCGAAAAGGCGCCGCCCTCCCGGGCGGCCCCAGTGTCATCAGAGCCATTGGCGTGCATGACGTCCTCGCGCATCCCGTCGTGCGTCGCAGGGCGACCCCGACGTGTTGCCTCACACGAAATACAGGGTGGTTCCCGAGGCCCAGGCATAGACCAGGATCGCGGGCAACAGTCCGTCCATGCGGTCCAGGATGCCGCCGTGGCCCGGCAAAAGCCGTCCGGAATCCTTGATTCCGGCCACCCGCTTCAGCGCGGACTCGTAGAAATCCCCGCCTTGGGCGGCCACGTTGAGCCCCGCCGCCAGCCAGATCCAGGCCATGGCGCCGACCTCCTGGCCCCACAGGAAGCCATACAGCAGGCACCACCCCACGCACAACACAAGGCCCCCCAGCCCCCCGGCCCAGGTCTTTTTGGGGCTGACCGCCGACCACAGCTTCGGGCCGCCGATAAGGCTGCCGCAATAATAGGCCCCGGTGTCGGAAACCGCCACGGCCGAAATCACGAAAAAAATCTCGGCCGGGCCGAACCGCAAAAAAAAGCCGAGCGCACAGGGGATATACAAAAGTCCGGCAACCAGCGCCCCGGGGAATCCCGGCGGGGTTGCGCCCTGGCCGCCTGCGCCGAACCGCAGCAGGAAGATGGCCTTTTCGATCCAGGCCGCCCCCAAAAGCACGCCCAAGACCAGAACCGAATTGCTGTCGCGAAACCCCGAAAGCAGGGGAAAGGCCAGCGCTGTCCCGATCACGGCCAAAACCAAGGCCTCCCGTCCGGAACCGGGCCCGGCCCGCATGGCGAAAAACTCCCGCAGCCCCAGGGCGGATACGGCGAACACCATGGAAAAAAGAACCCAGTCTCCCGCCAGCACGGTCGCGGCCACGGCGGGAACGACCAACAGGGTGGTGAGGAAGCGGGTGCGATGGGAACGTGGAATCATGACGTCTGCAGCTCTGAAGACTTGCCGCGCGGGTCGCGGCGTTTTTTGCATAAAAAGGCGCTGTGTCCGGCCAGGACGATATCCCCCGGATCACGCACCGGATCGGCGACGCTTCACACCTGCTCGTCGTTCCACCAGTTCGCCGCCTCGAAGGTCACGGGCACGATGGCGGCCAGTCCCGGCAGCACGGCCTCCGTGACCAGCTCCCGCACCCGGCCGCGCAATGCGGTATAGTAGATGTCGGCCTCGGCCGTGTACCACACCTCGCCCTCGGAGACGCCCTGATCCATACACAGCATGTAGTCGAAGCCCTTGCCGAATCTGGCCCGGCCAAGGACATGGTCGGCCCGGGAGGCGAAGGCGGCGAGTTTCTGAAAGGCCTGGGCCACGGCTCGGTGCTCCGCCAGGTCAGGCCCCAGATCGAGCTGAAAGGTGACCGTGAGGTAGCCCGATCCGTCGGGACGGATGAAGTCGGCGATTTTGAGCACGCCGTCCTTGGTCCCGATGGCGCCGCCCAGGTCCAGGGAGAATCCGGCGAAGGCCGCCATCTTTTCCCCGGCCTTGAGTTCCCGCAACTGCTTTTTGAGGTCGATGATCCTGTCGGACATGGCGATCCTCCCGGCCTATGGCCCACTTGGGGGAAAAAAATGAACGCGCGTCCTCGCGCCACCGGTTTGTATGAACAAAAAGCCCCGTCCGGTCAACTTCCAGCCCCGCCGCCGCCATCATTGCCCGCGTCCCGCCGCCGCGTCCCGCCGAAGCCAAAAAGCCGCCCCCGCCGGATGGCGTCGCTCCCAAACCGGTCCCGGATGGCGTCGATGGCCGAATCAAGCCGCCGGGGCCGGGCCGGGACGTCCGGGGCGTCCGCGTCGTGCCACAGGTCGAGCCGGGCGGCCACCGCCCCGAATCCCGAGACCCCCACGCCCACCAGCCGGGCCGGGCGGGACAGGGGAATGTCGTCCAAAAGCGCCCGGGCCGCTTCGAAGATGGCCTCATCGCAGTCCGTGGGCGCGGGCAGGGTCTTTGCCCGGGTGATCTGCTTGAAATCCGAATATTTGAGCTTGAGCGTCACCGTGCGGCCCAAAAGATTCTTTTTGCGCAACTGCCGCCCCACCCGCTCGGACTGGTGCAGAAGCCACACGGCCAGGGCCTCCCGCGAGGACACGTCCGCGTCGAAGGTGTTTTCGGCGCTGATGGATTTGACCTCCCGGGACAGGCGCACGGGAGAAGGGTCGATGCCCAGGGCCTTGTCATACAGCTCCGGCCCGTGCTTCCCCAATCGGCGCTCCCAGAATTCCCGGGGATGGACCAGCAGGTCCCCGGCCGTACGCACCCCCAAAAGGGCCAGAGCCTCCCGCGTGCGCCGCCCCACCCCGGGGATCTTCTCCACGGGCAGCACCGCCAGAAACTCCCGGACATCCCCTTCCTCCACCACCGTCAGCCCGTCCGGCTTGTGAAAATCCGAGGCGATCTTGGCCAGAAACTTCACCGGGGCCACGCCCACCGAGCAGGCAAGGCCCGTGGCCGAAAACACCGCCCGTTTCATGGCCATGCCGAAATCCTGCGGCCCGCCGAAAAGGGTCGCCGAGCCGGTCATGTCCACATAGGCCTCGTCGATGGAGGCCGGTTCCACCAGGGGGGAAAACTGGCCGAGACAGGCCATAAGCACCCGGGAGAGCTCGGCATAGCGGGCATACCGCCCGGGCACGAAGACGCCCATGGGGCACAACCTTCGGGCCTGGACCACGGGCATGGCCGAGCGCACCCCGAAGGCCCGGGCCTCGTAGGAGGCGGCGGACACCACCCCCCGGTCCCCCACCCCGACGATCACCGGCCGCCCCCTAAGGGAGGGGTCGTCGAGCTGCTCCACCGAGGCGAAATAGGCGTCCATGTCCACATGCACGATATGGCGAGAGGTCATGTCCGGCTCCCCTTGCCCCGGGGCATGGCCCATATTCCCGGGGATGGCAAGACGTCCCGGGGCGGCCCGGCAACGCGCCAGGCAACGGACGAAGGCGGCCGGGCGCCATGACCGAATCCCCGGTTCCTGGCCCTGGCCGCCTTCCGAAAAGGGGCGTCATTCCCCGCGCGCGCTAGACGTTGATGTTGAGGTTGCCACCGATGCCGGCCGCCGACAGCACCTTGGTCTGGAAGTCGTAATCCGCGTTGGTCGTGCCCGAGCTCTGGTTCTGGTTCATGTAATCCAGAGTCTTGGTCACGAGTTGGGCCCCGAAGGTGTCTTTTTGCATGGACGCGGCCATGGAGGCCGTTCCCTGTGCGCTTCCGATATCCATAGGCTCTCTCCCCCGGCGACGGGGAATGACGCTGACTTGCCTCTTCCAATCGGTTTATCGACCCCTGTTCTTTAGGGCGGCGAAAAAAAGACGCCAAAATCTCCCATGCGGAAAAATGGACAATCCCGACACCATTTTGCTAACGTCCAGAGGTAACATCCACCCTCGCACCATTTCCTCCCGGAGGTCGCATGCCCCCCAGACTGCGCCACACGCAAAAGGACTCAACGGAAAAAGCCCTCAAGGGCTCCATCCTTGACCACCTGGCCCATTCCCTGGGCAAGACCTACGAGGAACGCGCGCCGCGCAGCCTGGCCACCTCCCTGGCCCTCTCCCTGCGCGACCGCCTGGTGGACCGGATGCTTGAAACCCGGGCCCGGTTCCGGGCCGCCGGGGCCAAGCGCATGTATTACCTGTCCATCGAATATCTGCTGGGCCGCTGCATCGGCAACAACGTCTGCAACATGCGTCTGGATGAGCATGTCGACAAGATCCTGTCCGATCTCGGCGTAACCATTGACGAAATGCGCGAACTGGAACGTGACCCGGCCCTGGGCAACGGGGGCCTGGGCCGACTGGCCGCCTGTTTCCTGGACTCCCTGGCCACCATGCACCTGCCCGGCTACGGATACGGCATCCACTACGAATACGGGCTGTTCAAGCAGGTCATCGAGAAGGGACGGCAGGTGGAGAAGCCCGACTACTGGATGGCCGACGGCATGCCCCTGCAACTGGAGCGCCGGGATCAGGCCGTTTTGGTGCCCATATACGGCCGGGTGGAGGACCACTATTTCCCCGACGGTTCCTTCTTGCCCACCTGGGTGGACTGGGAGGACATCGTGGGCGTACCCTACGACGTCCCCATTGTGGGGTTCGGGGGCAAGACCGTGGTCCTTTTGCGTCTTTTTGCGGCCAAGGCCTCGGAAAGCTTCGACATGCAGATCTTCGACCAGGGCGACTACATCAAGTCCATCCATCAAAAGGTCTACTCCGAGCTGGTCTCCAAGATCCTGTATCCCAGCGAATCCATCTCCTTCGGGCGCGAATTGCGCCTGGTCCAGGAATATTTTCTGGTGTTCTGCTCCATCCGCGACATCACCCGGCGTTTTCTCAAACAGAACAGAAATATCGACGAATTTCCCAACTACGTGGCCATCCAGCTCAACGACACCCACCCGGCCCTGTCCGTGGCCGAGCTCATGCGGGTGTTCGTGGACGAACGCCGCCTGCCCTGGGAGCGGGCCTGGGAGCTGACCAACCGCACCCTGGCCTTCACCAACCACACGCTCATGCCCGAATCGCTGGAGATGTGGCCCGTGGAGCTCATGCAGAAGGTGCTGCCCCGCCATCTCCAGATCATCTACGAGATCAACCGGCGCTTTTTGCAGCAGGTGGAACTGACCTTTCCCGGCGACGTGAACCGTCTGCGCCGCATGTCGGTCATCGAGGAGACGCCGGTCAAACAGGTGCGCATGGCCAATCTGGCCGTGGTGGGTTCGCATTCGGTCAACGGGGTGTCGGCCCTGCACTCGGAACTGGTCAAGACGCGCCTTTTCCCCGACTACCACGCCCTGTGGCCGAAAAAATTCAACAACAAGACCAACGGGATCACCCCCAGGCGGTGGCTGTACAAGGCCAACCCCTCCCTGGCCACCCTGATTTCCGACGCCCTGGGCGAGGGTTGGGTCACCGACCTGGACCAGTTGCGCGGCCTGGAACCCCTGGCGGACGACCCGGCCTTCGCCGACGCCGTGGCCAAGGTCAAACGCGGCAACAAGGCCCTTTTGGCCCACTACATCGTCTCCACCACCGGCATCACCGTGTCCCCCGACGCTGCCTTCGACATCCAGGCCAAGCGCATCCACGAATACAAGCGGCAACTCCTCAACCTCATGGGCATCATCCTGCAATACCTGCGCATCGTGGAGGACGGGATCGTTCCCCCGTCGCCTGCGGTCTACGTGTTCGCCGGAAAGGCCGCGCCGGGATACTTCGAGGCCAAGGAGATCATCCGGCTGATTTTGGCCGTGGGCCAGACCATCAACCGCGACAAGCGGGCGGCGGACCTCCTCAAGGTGGTCTTCGCCGCCGACTACCGGGTATCCGTGGCTGAAAAGCTGGTGCCCGCCGCCGACATCAGCGAGCAGATCTCCACGGCCGGGACCGAGGCCTCGGGCACCGGCAACATGAAGTTCTCCTTAAACGGCGCGCTGACCGTGGGCACCCTCGACGGGGCCAACATCGAAATACGCCAGGCCGTGGGCCCGGAAAACTTCTACCTCTTCGGCCTGACCACCCCCGAGGTGGAGGACATGCTGTCGCGCGGGGCCTACAACCCCTGGGACTACCACGCCGCGCACCCCGAGATTCGCCGGGTGCTCGACGCCCTGTCCGCCGGGCGCTTCACCCCGGGCGACCCCGGGGCGTTCCACTGGCTGCACGACAAGCTCCTGTCCCCCAACGAACGCTACCTGCATCTGGCGGATTTCATGGCCTACGTACGGACCAAGGACGACATGCTGCGGGACTACGCCGACACGCGGGCCTGGACCGCCAAATCCATCTTGAACACCGCCCGCATGGGGGTCTTCTCCAGCGACCGGACCATCGCGCAGTACGCCCGCGAAATCTGGGACATCCACCCCGTGCCGCCAGAAGACGCCAAATAACGCCTGCTGACGCCAAGGCGGCGGCGCAGGAAAAACCCCGCACGAATGAAAAGGCCCCGCCGCTGACGACGGGGCCTTTTCATACGCGAAAAAGGGAAGGGGCCTAGGACGCGGGCGCGGCCGGAGGCGGCGACGGCAATGAAGGCGTGGCCGGGGCCTCAGGGGCCTGCGGCGGCGTTGGCGTGTCCGCTGGCGGCGTCGCGGCCTCCGGCGCGGGCGCGGCGGCCGGGGGCGTGGCCTCGGCAGCCGGGGCGGCCGGGACGTCCGGCGTGGCAGGCGCAGCGTCAGACGCCGGACCTGCGGACGGCGCGGCAGGGGCCTGTCCCTTGGGCAGGTCGGCCTCGGGCAGGGTCAGATCACGTTCCCGGGGGGCCGTGGACTCCAGCGGCTCCGCAGACGACGGCTTCCCGTCCGGGGACGAGGCCGGGGAGCGCATCTCGCCGCCCTCGACCTCGAAAAGCGGCAGGTCGGCGATGATGATCTCCACCCGGCGGTTTTCCTGGCGACCTTCCGGGGTCTCGTTGGAGGCCACGGGCTGGTAGAAAGCCCGGCCCATGGCCGTGAACTGGGCCGGGTCCACCCCGTGGCGCTCGCTCACGTAGCGGATGACCGAGGAGGCCCGGGCCGTGGACAGCTCCCAGTTGGACGGAAAGACGAAGGAGCGGATGGGCACGTCGTCGGTATGGCCGACCACGAAAAACCGGCGGTCCTTGACCTTTTTCAGCACCTGCCCGACCTTGCCCAGGATGGACTGCCCCCGGGGGGTGATCTCGGCGCTGCCGGACACGAACAGCACCTTGTCCACGAAATTGATCTCGATTTTCTCCCGGAATCGGCGGATGCGCACGTCCTTGGAGTCCACCTCGCCCTGGAGCTCGGCCAAAAGCGAATCGTAGGCGGTCTTGAGTTCCTCGGTCTTTTTTTCCAGCTCCCGCACCTGCTCGGTGGCCTGGCGCTCCTCCTCCTTGGACTTGAAAAGCTGCTTGGCCAGGGATTCCACGGCCTGGGGCACGCCCTGTCGCTCGTAGAGCGTCTTGGCCAGGTAGGCGGTCAGGGCGATGGGAATGAGCACGATGGCGACCATCAGCATCTTGAGATTCTTTTTGCCCATACCGTGTACTCCCTCTCCCGGGCGGCCGCCGCCCGGTCTTGATGCCGGATCGTTTCCGGAGCATAGTCCGCCTGCCGGTTCACGCCACGCGGCGACCATAGCCGCTTCATCGCAAAAAGACCACCCGGGACGCCCATGGCAAAAAAAACGGTTCCCCCCCCTGCGCCGCGCGAGATGGACCTTTTGGAGATGCCCGCCTCGGGCCTGGCGGCCTACTGGCTGTCTCTGAAAAAGATCCAGGACGCCAAGAAAGGGGTCAAGATCATCCAGGAGGAGCAGGCGGCCACCAACGAACCCTTCATCCGGCACCTACTGGACATCGTGTTTTCCCCGCTGCCCGAAGATACCGTGCGTCGTCTGGCCCTGGCCAAGGAACAGGCCCTTTTGCGGGACACCGGCCGCAAGCTGACGATCATCGCCGTGACCCTTTTGTCCGTGGCCAGGAACGAGAATCCGCGCAAGACCCTGGTGGGCATGCTGTCGCTGTTCCCGTTTCCCCCGGTGCGCGAGGCCGAGGCCATGGACACGGCCAACCAGTTTCCCGAGCGCATCAAACGCGGCGAACTGGACCCGGCCATCATTGCCGACGTGGACCATGCCGCCCGCCCGGAGCACCTGATCCTGCGCCTTTTGCACTACGCGCTCACGGCCCGCCGCGACGGCAAGGCCGCCGCCGTGCCCCTGCTCAAGCACGCCCGGTCCCTCTATTTCACGGAAAATTGGACGCTCTTGGCCGATGGATTCGATCCACCCTTTCTGGAACGGCGGCTGGCCTCCCAGCGCACCCAACTCCTGGCGGCCACCCGCCACAAGATGCGCATGGCCACGGAAATGGCCCTGGGGATTCGCAACAAGTATGCTTATGAGGATGTGTTCCGCATCGCCCGGTCGTTCATGGCGGATTGAGGGCGATTGGGCGAACGTTTGGACGCGGCGCGTCAGCCTCGCTCCACCCGGTCGCGTCCGGCGGACTTGGCCCGGTACAGGGCCGTATCGGCGCGCTTAAGCAGGTCGTCCAGGGTCTCCGCCCCCAGGCCCAAAACCACGCCAAGGCTAATGGTCACAGGCTGGGGCTCACCGTTTGGGGCCAGGCCCATATCGGCTACGGCCCGGCGCAGGCGTTCGGCCACGGCCGCTGCCTCTTCCAGGCCGGTTTCCGGCAGGATGGCGGCAAATTCCTCCCCGCCCAGCCGCCCCAGGACGTCCACGGCGCGCAGGGCCCCCGTCGCCGCGCGGGCCAGGGCGACGAGCACCACATCGCCCACGTCATGCCCCCGGGTGTCGTTGACCTTTTTGAAGTGATCCACGTCGAACATGATCAGGCTCACGGGCCTGCCGGTCCTTTTGGTGCGCTCGATCTCGGCCTCGCCCATCTCCATGAAACGACGGCGGTTCAAAAGACCCGTCAGGCCGTCGGTGGTGGCCAGTTCGCGCAAGGCCTCCTCGGCCCGTTTGCGTTCGCTGATGTCCCGGGCCGCGCCCACGGCCCACCAGCGGTCCTCCCGGCGAAACGCGGCCACGGACAGCTCCACCGGGAACAGGCCGCCATCCCCCCGCCGGGCCACATATTCGCCGATCTCGTTGATCACCGCCCCGCCGCCCGTCTGCTTGAAATCCCGCAACCCGACCCGGGCCTTGTCCAGTTCGCCGGGCGGGGCCACCACGTCGTGCAGGGGCCGACCTTCCATATCCTGCCGGGTGACCCCGAACATGCGCTCGGCCGCCCGGTTCCAAAAGGCCACCCGGCCCAGGTCGTCGGTCATCACCAGGGCGTCCTGGGAGGCCTCGCTCATGGCCCGGAACTTGGCCTCGCTGTCCGCCAGTTCGGCCTGGATGCTGTCCCGCCTGGCCCTGGACGCGGCCCACAGCCAGGACAGGATGCCAAAGAGGAGCACCAGTGCGGCGGTCAAGACGATAAATATCGTGTTCAGTGGCGGCGCGAGAAGCTCGGGCGGCACCCGGGCCACGATCTTCCAGCCCTCTTCGGGAACCATCACCGCCGTCGTCTTGACGCCGATTCCGCCATCGGTCTGCACGGTATCGAACGTGTACAAGGCGCCATCCAGGAAAAACTGCCCCCCCTTTTGGCTGTGAAGAGGCCCCCAGGCCCCTGGCCAGGCCGACTCGACGGTCATGTCCCGGCGTTCGTCAAGCTGAAATCCCCATTCCATCTCCGGCGCCGGACCCAGCAGCCAATAGCCATCCCCATTGACCAGGAGAGGACGTCCGAGGGCTGCAACGGCCGCCTGCCGCAACCGGGCATGGATCACCTCGCCGCTGAGGTTGAGCACCACGAGCCCGGCAAAGCGTCCATCCGCCCTGCGCACCGGACTGGAAAACCGCAGCACGGGACGAAAGGGGATCTCCACCTTGCCGCGTTCCACATTGAGGTCAAAGCGAGACACGGCAACCGAGCCGGAAGACAACAGCGTCCCTTTCTGAAAATAGGCGGTGTGCGACTTGTCCTGAAGCTGATCGTCCGGGGCGAGGCGCGGGCCTTCTGGCGTGTTGTCCACCCTGACGGACTCCCGGCCCTGGGCATCCAGAAATCGAACCTGGACATATCCGCTTTTGATTTCGGCAAACGACGATAACAGGCTTTCGATACGTTCATGGCGCGAAACGTCTTTTGCATCGAGTTCGTCCGTGATGCGGGCAGCCAGGAATGCGGCGTCCGCCGCTCTGGCCGCCAGAACCGACGACAGGATCTGGGCCTCCCGATTGACGCGGGCCGCTTCCCTGGCTTCGATGGCCTCCCGTTGCGAGGCGTTGGACATGGCAAGGTACATTCCCCCGCCGACCATCACGAACACCAGCAACGCGGCATACAGAATTATAAAATGGCGGAGAAAGCCTCGTGACGCCGATGGCATCGGTTCCTTCCTAGATCGTATTATTTTCATACAGTATGTGATGTTTTGAGCAGAGAAAGTCAAGAAGGCTGAGACGGGTGCATAGCATATGCACCCCACCTCAAAAGATATCCCACAGGACTCTGAAATCAGCGAGAGAGGATGTCGAAGAGCTCTACGAGATGCCCGGAAAGATGCTCCATGAGAAATGGCGCATCGGGATCGGAACAAAAATCGGCATCCGTCGTCAGGAGCGACCGCCAGTCGTCCGGGGTGACGCGGCGCAGGGCCGCCGCAAAATCCGGGATGTGTTTTTGAATCCCCGGCCGCTGCCCGAGCGCGTCCAGCATCCCCTCCACGGCGGCCGCAAGACACCACCCGGGCAAAAACGCCCGCGCCCCCACCCCGTCCAGCCGGTCCAGGCGCATGAAAAGCGTGGTGGTCAGGAAAAAATGCAAAAGCCCCCGCTCACCTCCGCCCAGGGCGGACGGCCCATATCCCCTGGCCGTGATGAGTCGGGTTTCCAGACCGCTCTCGTCGCGTCTGACCACGAAATCCCCGGCTGCATGCCGCCAGGGCCAGATGCGCGCCCCGCTCTCCACCTCCAGGCACAGGGCCAGGATGCGCGCGGCCTGCCGGTAGGCCTCCCCGGCCCTTTCCGGCCCAAGGGGGGCAATCCCGCCGCCTTCGAAGTCCCAGACCACGATGCCCCCGCCCGTAGCGGCATGGAATTCGTGGAAGCCCGCAAACCACTCCACCAGGAGGATGTCCAGCCGGTCGCCCTCATCAAAGCACAGGGGGCGGGGAAGCCCGGCCTCGGGAACCTCCCGGGACAGACGGTCCAGAACCGTATGTTCCCGGGCCAGGGCGGCCCAGCCGTGGGGGCTTGCGGCCACGTTGGCCCCAAGCGTGGCCTGCCCGCCCGGGAACCGGACCTCGATGCTGGCCGGGTGGTAGAGCGCGCCGTGCTTTTGGGCCTTGATGACCAGTTCCGTGACCTCCGTAGCCGCAACCGGCCGCCCGGCCGCCCTCCCGGCCGCCTCAAAAAGCGCCGCCTGTCCCGGACCCATACAGAAATCCCGCAGGCCCGCGAAATATTCCCCATAGGTGGTCTGCAAGGGGCAGCCTTCCAGCGGGACGCCTGCCAGTTCCGGGGCATAGGGCAGGTCGCCGTGGGGCGAGGCCACCAGGAAGGTGACGGGCAAGGCGGCAGCCGGGGAGGTCATGGGGCGGCGTTTTGCCGGGAGTCGCGGTACCTGGCGGCGGCGGCGACGAAATTTCCGGCCCAGTGGGGTGCGCCCAGGGCATGGATGTGGGTGTAGGCGGCAAAGGTGGCGTTTTCGAGCAGACCGTCCAGGCCGTGCAGCATGCCCGTGCCGCGCTGCATGTCCAGGCAGAAGGATTCGGGACCGGGAACAGGAGGCGGCGTGCCGTCCAGGGAGGCCAGGCACCGGGAATAGTGGAACTCATGGCCGGAAAGGGAAAAATCCACGGGATGGAAAGGGTTCTCTCGGCGCACGGCAGCGGTGGAATAGCCAAGCCCCTGGGGCCGGGGGCACAGGGCGGTGGTCAGGGGAAAGACCCCGGCCATGGGAAAGGACTCGTCTCCCACCCGCAGATCCCGGCACAGGTACATAAATCCCCCGCATTCGGCATAGATGGGCATGCCCGCCCGGGAAAAACCCAGCACCCGCTCACGCCCCTCCCGGTTGTCGGCCAGGGCCCGGGCCATGGTCTCGGGGAAGCCGCCGCCCAGGTACAGGCCGTCGATCCCGGGCCAGGGGTCCGGGGTGAGCAGGCTGACGAAGACCAGTTCCGCCCCGGCCCGCTGAAGGGCCTCCAGATTCTCCGGATAATAAAACCACAGGGCCGCATCGCGCACCACGCCGATGCGCGGGGGCACGGCATCCCCGGCGCGCAGGACCGGCGTCGGCCACAGCGGCATGTCCCCCGGCGCAGGCGGGGCCATGTCCGGGGCGGCCTGGGCCAGGGCCGTAAGCCGCGGCAAATCCACGCCGTGGGCCACGAAATCGGCCACGGTGTCCAGGATGGCCGCATGCCCCGCATGCTCCCGGTTGGACAAAAGGCCCATGTGCCGTTCCGGGATGGGGTTCTCCGGCATCTTGGGCAGCATGCCCAGGACCGGCACGTCGGTGTAGTGTTCGATGGTCTGGCGCAGGATGGTGCGGTGGCGTTCGCCGGCGGTGCGGTTGCAGATCACCCCGGCCAGATGCAGGCCTTTTTCAAAGGCTGCGCAGCCAGCCACAATGGCTGCGGCGGTGCGGGTCATCTTGGTGGCGTCCAGGACCAGGACCACGGGGGCCTCCAGGCGTCTGGCCAGTTCCGCCGTGGAGCAGGAGCCGAGCACGTCCTTGCCGTCGAAAAGGCCCCGGTTGCCTTCGATGACCGAGATGTCGCAGCCTGCGGATTTTTCAAAAAAAAGACCCCGGACATGCTCCGGGGGCATAAGAAAAGGGTCCAGATTCGAGGCTTCCCGGCCAGCCGCAAGGCCGAGCCACGATGCATCAATATAATCCGGACCCTTTTTGAAAGGGCGTACCGTGAGTCCCTGTCGGGCCAGGGCCCGACAGACTCCGAGGGTGACGATGGTCTTGCCGGCTCCCCCGGAAAGTCCCGCCAGAACCAGACGCGGCCGGTTGCTCACGAGTGCTGCGCGTTATCGCCGGGAATGCCGACCTGCGGAACGATCCGGGAAAGGATCGCTGCGTCCGCTAGTCTTCCTCGGCGGCCTGCTTGCCCACGCCGGCCAGACCGTACATGGTGGTCGAGCCGCTGGACCAGTACATGAGTTTTCCGTCCTGCACCAGCGCAGTGAGGATCTTTTTGACCTCGCGCTGTTTCATGTCCGGGAAAACCTTGCACAGATCGGTGAAATAAAACTTCGATTTGCCGGTCTTGCCTTCGAGGAACTCAATGACTTTTTGCTTTTCCGCTTCCATCGCGTCGCCTCTTTTTTTTTTCCGGGCGCGGGAAGATCCCGCGCCCGGAGATGTTGCTTCTTTATTCCACGTGGCTGGTGAACTTGAACTGCGTGCTCTGCCGCCAAGTGTAGTAGGCCGGATCGCGGAAGTCGTCGATGCAGTGGTGGGAGAACTCAAGGCCGCAGACCTCGAAGAACTTTTCCCAGCCGATGCGCTCGGCCCACTCGCCCAGACGCTCGTACTTCTTGGCGTTCTTGGCGTAGACCTCGACAATGTGCTTGATGGTCTTGGTCAGGGTCGGCCAGCGGGGCGGCTCGTTGGGGATGTAGGCCACGACAACCTTGGAGAACTTCGGCATGGAGATCCGGTTGGACACCTTGCCGCCAACCATGAGCACGATGCCGTCGCCCTGTCCGGAGGCCAGGGGCATGGCCGGGCACATGGTGTAGCAGTTGCCGCAGTACATGCACCGCTCGGGATTGACCACCACCGAGTTGACCTTTTTGCCTTCCACTTCAAGCTTGGACGGTTTGATGGCGCCGGTGGGACAGGCGGCCACGGCCAAGGGGATCTCGCAGATGTTGTCGAGGATTTCGGTCTCGACGATGGGCGGTTTGCGGTGGATGCCGACGATGCCGATGTCGGAGCAGTGCACCGCGCCGCACATGTTCAGGCAGCAGGCCAGGGAGATGCGCACCATGGCCGGCAGGGACATGGACTGGAAGTACTCGAACATCTCGTCCATGACGGCCTTGACCGGGCCGGAGGCGTCGGTGGCCGGGGTGTGGCAGTGGACCCAACCCTGGGTGTGGACGATGTTGGAGATGCCGGCGCCCGTGCCGCCGATGGGGAACTTGAAGCTTCCGCCGGCGAACTTGCGGCCGGACAGGTCGGCCACCATCTCGTTCAGGGTCTTCTCGTTGTCGACCATGAACTCGATGTTGTTGCGGGTGGTGAAGCGCAGGTGGCCGCCGCAGTACTTGTCGGCGATGTCACAGGCTTCACGGATGAGCGACACGGTCATGAGCCGGGCAGTGCCGCAGCGCACGGTGAAGACCTTGTCGCCGGTCTCGGACACGTGCACCAGGATGCCGGGTTTCAGGATCTCGTGATAATCCCATTTGCCCTTGTTTTTCTTGATGACAGGAGGATAGAAATCCTCAAAACTCCGCGGGCCGATGTCGGTGATACGATCTTCCATCGGCTTGCTGGGATTGTATCCGGAAGAAATGAATGCCATGCTGGTATTCCCCCTTTATCTCATGTGACGTTCGCGGTAACCCTTCTCATCGTGCTTCCAGCCGCCCGGGACTTCATCTTCCTTGAAGAAGATGTACGGGTTGGACCGGGGCTCCTTGACGTGCTGGGGTACGGCCTTGATGTTGGTGACCTCAAGCAGCTTCTGGAAGCCCATGCGCTTCATGGTCTCGCCCAGGCGCTCGCGGTTCTTGCCTTCTTCCATCCACCAATCCCAGATGTTCTCGATGACTTCCTTGATCTCGTCGTAGGGCTCTTCGACCGGGATAAACGGCACGAGCATGGAGCCCATCTGGGCGCCGTCCAGGATCGGGGCCTTGGCGCCGCACAGGATCGTGGCGCCGGTCTCCAACCCGACCTTCAGGGCCGCAGGCATGACGTTGAGGCAGTGCATGCAACGGGTGCAGTTGCTGTTGTCGATGGACAGCTTGCCACCGGCGTAGCTCATGCACTTGGTCGGGCAGCGGTCCACGACCTCGGCCACGATGTCGAACTTGCCCCAGTCGCGACCGGCGTGGGCGCCGGCATTGGGCTTGAACTCACCGGCCACGTACGCTTTCACGCGATCCTGGTCGATGCGGATGTCGTCCTTCCAGGTGCCGATGACCGAGAAGTCGGAGCGGGCGATGGCGGCCACGCAGCCGTTGGGGCAGCCGTCGAACTTGAACTTGAACTTGTACGGGAAGGCCGGACGGTGCAGCTCGTCCTGATAGTCGTTGGTCAGGGTGTGGCACAGGGCCTGGGTGTCGTAGCAGGCGAATTCGCAGCGCGACTTGCCCAGACAGTCGGCCGGGGTGCGCAGGTTGCTGCCGGAGCCGCCCAGGTCGGTGTTGAGGGTGTGGGTCAGCTCATGGAAGATTTCTTCCAACTGCGGGGTGGTGGTGCCCAAAAGCACGATGTCGCCCGTGGAGCCGTGCATGTTGGTCAGGCCCGAGCCGCGCAGGTCCCAGATGTCCATGACGCCGCGCAGGTAGTCGGTCTTGTAGTACTTGCCCGCGGGCTGGTTCACGCGCACGGTGTGGAAATGGGCCACTCCCGGAAACTTCTCGGGCTGGTCGCAGTACCGGCCGATGACGCCGCCGCCGTACCCGAACACGCCCACGATGCCGCCGTGTTTCCAGTGGGTTTCCTTGTCCTTGTAGGCAAGTTCAAGGACGCCCAGCAGATCGTCGGGGCAATCCTGCGGGATCTGGAAATCCAGCCCAGCCGGATTCTTCGCCCGCTTGTCGGCCTCCTGCTTGATGTCGGACACAAAGCTGGGCCATGGCCCGCTTTCGAGTTGGTCCAACATGGGAGTTTTGTGTTTCGCCATTTGTTTCCTCCAGTGGTTTTGAAGAGTTACGCCTTTACCAAGAACCGCGTGCGCCCAAGGGAACGACCTCCCGCCGTGGCGCAGCCCCCTGCCAGACACATGCCCCGGCACGGGGGGTGTTCGTACTCGACACGGGAAAACGTGAAAATCCGCACAAGAGTTTTACCTGTAAGGAATGCTTGGACAATCTGTCAACAGGAAACCCCTTGCATACCCTAGTCAGACAGGGAGTTACCTAACATCCAATTGAGATCGTTGCAAAGAAAATTTCGGTTCCGCCCGGACTCGTTCCGTGCTAAATGTCACATGAAACGCCAACCTGCCGGGAAGACACCCCTTTTGAAAAGTTCATCACCTCCCCCCACCTGCCGCCGCTGCGGCCTCTGTTGCCGCAAGGGCGGCCCGGCGCTGCACCTGGAAGACCTCCCCCTGGCCGTTTCCGGGGTTGTGCCGCATTCGGCGCTGGTGACGCTGCGCCAGGGCGAGACCGTGCGCGACAACGTGACCGGACGGCTGGTGACGCTTCACCGCGAAATGGTCCGAATCCGCGCTTTTGGCGCAAGCCCGGTTTGCCCTTTTTTTCGCGAACCAGGGGACTGTTTGATCCATGACCATAGTCCCGCCGAGTGCCGGGCGCTTTATTGCGCCGCGCCGCAGGCCCTCATGGAAATGTACCAGAAGGACCGGGCGACCCGCCGCGACCTGATCCCCCTGGCGAGTCCCCAATGGGAGCTTGTGCAGATTCACGAAGAGCGCTGCCCGGCGGGCGAGGCCATCCGCCTCTGCCTGGCCGCCCGGAACGACCCGGCCGCAGCGGCCGATCTTGCGGAGATGGTGCGCTTCGACGCCGCCTTCCGGGAGCTGTGCGTGGAGAAGGCGGCGCTTACGCCGGACGAACTGGAGTTGTATTTTGGTCGGCCGCTGGCCGAGGTCATCATGCCCTTTGAACGGAAACGGGCCATGACCAACGCCATGTCGGACTAAAAACACCTTGCCTGCCTGGCATCGCCCCTGCCCGAGCCGTTTCAGGCCCGCCTGCGAAAACAGCCGCCCGTTTCTCAGGATTCCCCGGCCTGGGACTCCGGGGGGGCGGCCAGCTCGGCCCGCATCCAGCCGCGCACCGAATTGAAAAGCCGCACGGTTCCCGCCGACCGCACCTCGTCGACGCCGATGCTTCCCTCGACGATCTCCCCCCGCCGCAAAAGCTCCTCCCGGAACACGCCGGGCAAAAGCCCGTCGGCCAGCGGCGGGGTCACGAGCCTTCTCCCGCGCAGCACAGCCACATTGGCGATGGTGGTCTCGGTGATCCTCCCCTTTTCATTCATGAGCAGCACGTCGTCGCAGTCCGGCCGCTCCAGGCGGGCCTGTTCGTATAAAACGCGCCAATCGGTCTTGTGACGCAGGAGAATTTGTCCGGACGACACCGGCGTGCGGGCCAGGCCCACTCGCACCACCCGGGGAAACTCCCCGAGCGGCACGGCCTGAACCTCGAAACGGCCGTTTGCCTCAAGGAGCAGCCGGACCCGGAACCGGCCATTCACGCGCCCCTCCAGCACGGCTTCCAGGGCCCGGCGCGCCGCCTCCGGGTCGAAGACGAAACCGAGCATCCGGGCCGAGGCCCCCATGCGGGCCAGATGCCCTGGCAACAGGGC